>AWOA01000007.1 GCA_000494225.1 Candidatus Calescibacterium nevadense OTU 1 | reverse complement strand
ATTATTATTATTTACACTATTTAATTTACCTTTTTAATTTATTTATTTATTAATTTACCTTTTTTAATTTATTTTTGATTTACCTTTTTATCTCAAAAAAGATTTTCCCGTTTTCTATTGTTTCAGATACTAATCCTTCATCTTGTAGCAGGTCAATGTATCCTTGTGCTTCGGAAAATTTGAATGACCAAAATTCATCTGGAATGTTCGGATAAAGTAGGTTGCCTATATCGTAAATGGTTCTGGGCGATTGAGATATTATATTTATAACTTTTTGTTTTTGCTTTTCTACTCTCTCTTTTATTTTTGATACCACTTCTTTTACATTTGAGAAAGGTTCAAGGTGTCCGGGAAAAACGCACGATATATCAAGTTCTTCAAAGATTTTGAGATTTTTGAGCCAGTTTGGTAAATTTCTGAACCTTTCTTCTTTCTTTGGGAAGAAAAGAAGGGGAACAGGAAAACCTCGTGAGAAGATATGGTCTCCGGAAAAAATGAACCCATCTTTTTCAGCATATAGAGTAATGTGTCCCGGTGTATGACCAGGTGTATGGAACACCTTTATTTTGTTTCCTCCTATGTATATCTCATCTTCAATATGCATAATATCTGTATCATAAACTTGATATTTTCTTGTAAAGTAGGATTTGGATTGACGTTGTACTATTGAGAGTTTATCCTGGGGCACTCCATTTTTTATGAGGTATTCTGCTGCAAACTCTGCTGCGTCTTTTCTTAATTCTTTTGGTAGTTCAATTACTCTATCTT
The DNA here is from genome assembly GCA_000494225.1 of Candidatus Calescibacterium nevadense OTU 1. Lineage (GTDB taxonomy): Bacteria > Calescibacteriota > Calescibacteriia > Calescibacteriales > Calescibacteriaceae > Calescibacterium > Calescibacterium nevadense. Next base: position 5,696 of record AWOA01000007.1, on the reverse strand, counting down.
TATCGTTTTCATGAATAAATATAGGGATTTTGTTTTTGTTCAGAATTTCTCTTGCGTTTCCATAATGGTCTGGATGTCCATGTGTTAAGATTATAAATTCAATTTTTGTCCAGCTACCGCAAAAATCGAGAACAGCTTTATCTATCTGATTGAAGTTTTCATCTGATGGGAAACCAGTATCAATAAGAGCGAATTTATCGCCTTCTTTTAGGATTATAGCATTTACTTCAAAGAAGGGCCAGGGTATTTTAAGCTTTATGATTTTTATCTCCATAACATTGTAAATCACTAAATTTTAAATTTTATGCTGCTGAAAAACAAAAAGTTAGTTTTTGTTGCTATGAGTGGGGGAGTTGATTCCTCTGTCTCAGCTCTTTTACTAAAACAGATGGGTTTTGATGTGGTTGGTGTAACATTCTTACTTTATGAATCAAGATCGAAAGGTGAAGGTAGAACTTGTTGTTCAACGTATGATATATCTGATGCTGAAAGAGTGGCGATGAAGATAAAAATTCCTTTCTATGTTATGGATATGAGAGATGAATTTAGAAAATTCATAATAGAAAATTTCGTCTCTGAATATAAGGCTGGGAGAACTCCTATACCTTGTGTTCATTGTAATGATGTAATCAAGTTTAAAATTTTTTTTGAGAAAGCTAAAAAGCTTGGTGCAGATTTTATTGCAACGGGTCATTATTCTCTCAAAATTCAAGAAAATGGATATACGTATATATCAAAGGCGTATGATAGAAAAAAGGATCAATCATATTTTCTATTTGGATTAAAATCAGAGCAACTTAAAAATATATTGTTCCCGGTTGGGGGAATGACAAAAGATTACGTAAGAAAAATAGCAGAAGCTTTTGATTTGCCAACAGCAAGGAAGCGGGAATCACAGGATATATGTTTTACGGAAGGTAAAGATTGGAGAGAAAAAATCAAGGAACTTGGCGTTCAGGAAAAAAAAGGTGAGATAATAGAATTTGATTCCGGAAAAGTCGTCGGAGAACACGATGGATATTTCTTTTTTACGATAGGGCAGAGGAGAGGATTAAATGTAGCTCTTGGGAAACCTGTCTATGTCATAAAATTGGATCCGGAGAGGAATAGAGTTTTTGTGGGTAGTAAGGAAAATCTTCTTGTGAAAAAGTTTTTTGTTGAAAACCTTTCATTTCCTAATGAAGAAATAGAGGAGAAGTTGGAGAGTCACGGTATAGATTGTGTAGTTAAGGTAAGATATGCTCACGAGGGGACGGAGGCTTTTGTTAGAAAGGTAGATGGGAAACTCATCGTTGTATTCAAAGAGAGATTTGGACCGGTTGTTCCGGGTCAGGCTTGTGTATTGTATAAGAATGATAGAGTTCTAGGGGGAGGATTTATTTCTTCGGTAGAATATTATTATGAATGTTCATAATAAATAATATATTTTGGGGTATGTTGTTATTTTGTGGTGAGATTACTATTATGTTATAAAACCTGATTTTTTTCTTTTGTTTTGGTAGGAGGCTTAAAATACAGGAGTATTGGGGGGTAGTTTAATTGGCAGAACATCGGACTCTGGATCCGAGGGTCGAGGTTCGAGTCCTCGCCCCCCAGCCAAAGGAGGGGTGTCCGAGCGGCCTAAGGAGCGTGGCTGGAAACCACGTGCCCTGTAAAAAGGGGCGCACGGGTTCAAATCCCGTCCCCTCCGCCCAATAAAAAAAAGAAAAAAAGTTAGGTGAATGAATCAAATTTTTGAGCATATAGAACAACAAAGGAAGATAAAACTAGACGATTTTCAAAAAGAAGCAATAGATTATATTTTACAAGGTTTTGATCTCCTTGTTTCTGCACCAACAGGTTCAGGAAAGACTTTAATAGCGGAGGTCAGAATTCAGGATATATTAGAAAAGGGAGGAAGAGTTTGGTATGCATCACCTATAAAGGCCCTTTCAAATGATAAATACAGGGAATTTAAAAGACTCTTTGGTCAAGAGAATGTGGGCATAATGACAGGAGATAGAAAAGAAAATACAAAAGCTCCAATAATTGTAGGAACAACTGAGATTTTCAGAAATATAATAATTGAGGAAGGTTTAGTAAGGGAGCCTGACGTAGATTTTATTGTTCTTGATGAGGCTCACTGGATATCTGATAAAGAAAGGGGAGTTGTTTGGGAGGAGACAATAATTTTTGCTCCAAAGAAAGCTCAGCTTCTTTTACTTTCTGCAACTTTTCCAAACATAGAGGAGATAGCTTTGTGGATATCTAAAATCAGGGAGAAGGATGTTAAGGTTGTTTTCAAGTTTGAAAGACCCGTTCCACTTCTTTGGTTTTCAATAGGTAAAAAAATAAAACCTCTTTTTAAGTCAGAAATCTCTTCGNCTATAAAAATTGAGCCTGACGAGATAATAGAAAATCAAGGCGAGTTTTCTGTTTCTCGCGCACTTGTTATGCTCAAGGAAAAAGGAGCAACTCCTTCTATTTTCTTTTTCTCTTCACGAAAGGAATGCGAAGAATATGCATTGCAGGTNGGTGAAATGATTGATGAGGNAAAAATAAATTTAGACGATTCTCATGAGGATAGGAAAAGGAGACAAGATTTTTGTGAAGTTTATTTTGAAAATTTCCCTTACCTTCGCGATGATCCTTTTGTGGTGAATTTTATAAAAACCGGGGTAGCTCCGCATCATGCTGGGCTTTTTCCAGCTATGAAAGTTCTATTTGAGGATGCTCTCAAAATTGGGCTTGCTCACTCTATATTTGCTACGAAAACCCTTGCTTCTGGAATTGATGTCCCTGCAAAATCTGTCGTCATAGCTTCAAAGTATATATTTGACGGGGAAAGAGAGAGGTTGCTGTATCCTTCCGAGGTATTGCAGATGACTGGTAGGGCGGGGAGAAGAGGTAAGGATACTGTGGGATATGTATTCATAGCTGCGCCTTGTGGGCAGGAAATAAAGAAATTTTTTGGCGATATAGAGCCAATAAGATCTAGTTTTTATATCACTCCACATCTTGTTCTTAACCTTCTCAAATCACTTGATATACCTAAGTGTTTGGAGCTTATAAGAAAAAGTTTAAAATTTTTTGAGATATCAAATTCTGTTCAATTGTGGGAGTTGGAGAGAGAAAACATAGAATCAAGGTTAGAGCAACTTATTTCAGATTTTCAGAAAATAAAACCAAATGATAAGAGGTGTTCCACAAGAACTAAAATAGATTTTCTAAACACACAAAGAAATCTGAATGAAGGTAGAAATGCCGAAGAGGAAATAAGAAAAAGAATATCTGTTCTTGAAAGGATTCTTGAATCATCAAGCAACGACAATTTGTATTTGTTGAACGAACTTTCTACAAATGGGAATTTGGTTAGGTTTTTTGTTGATAAAAAGGGAAGACTTAAATTGTCGGAAGATTTTGAAGATTTCGGGAATTCATATGAAAGGAAAAATCAGGGGAAATTTAAGATTGAATTTTTTGTCTCGTTAGATCCTTTTGAGAGAAAATTTGTCAAAGAGAAAATAATTCCTCTTTTTTCGGATAGAAAATTTTTTGATAAGGTTTCGCTTATTGAGTCGATACGAGCATTGATCATTAAGTCTAAAAAGCTGATGTTTCAAATAAAGGAAAAAAATAGGAGAAGGGAGGAGGAGTTATCAAGGTTTCCTTGTGTTTCTTGTAAAGTTTTTGAACAATGTTCGGAAATATCTAAGAATTTGAAGGAACTTGAAGATAAGCTAAATCTTGTTTTGAGAAATAATCCTGATGAAGTTGAGAAAGAATTTAGAAGGACGATAGAATTTTTAAGGTTTATGGGGTATTTAGATAAAGATTATATGCTAACAGAGAAAGGATGGGAAGCTTCAAATCTGAAAACCTCACGATCTATATATATATTTGAGTTGTTGAAAAAGGGATTTTTCGGTAAAGACCCCGCGACTTTTGCTGCTACGCTGGCTATGCTTTTATCTGAAACAAAGCCTCCTTTTATAAAACCACCTCAAAATGTGGAGCGCGAGGTTGAAAAGATATATCATCTTGAGCTGAAATTTGGAATTACTCCAAAGTTTAGACCATCAGAAATAGTTGTTCGCAGGAAGGGAAGAAAATTTACCATCTTGGCTTTTTTAGATGGGAAAATTTATTCCGCTGTGAAGATATGGGCAAGNGGTGGAGATATTCATAGTGTTCAAGAGAAATGTGGGATTGATATAGGTGATCTGGCAAGGGTGGTCTCTCAAACAGTTGAAGTTCTGAGACAAATTGAGAAAATTTACGAATTCAGCTATATATCCCAAGTTGCAATATCAAAGATATATAGGTCTCCTATAACAGACTTTGTTGATTGAATATTTTTTNGTTCAAAAGTTTGNTNATTTAGAATTCATTTGAAATTCGTTATTTTAACATTCAGGAGAAATAAGTTTGTTTTCTCTTCGAATTTTTCAAACCTATCAATTTTTTTTAATTTCATAACATTTATAAAAAGGCATTCTGGATTAAAACCTTTTTTTTCAAGGAACTCTTTTGCTCTTATAAAATGTGAGGGAACAACGAAATTTGCAACGAGATTTTTCAATTTTTCTCTTTTCAAGCATTCTTGCATTATATCCTCTATTTTTTCTCCTCCCCCACCTATAAAAACTGAGTCAGGGTCTTCTAAATTTTCTAATATTTGTGGAGCTTCTCCATGAACAATTATCAAATTTTTCGCTTTAAACTTTTCTTTATTTTCTTTTATAATGTCAATCAAATCTTTTCTTTTTTCTATACAATATACTTTACCTTTTCTTGCCATGAGTGCGCATTCTATCGATACTGAGCCTGAACCACCACCTATATCCCACACAACGGAATTTTTTTTCAAGCAGAGCTTAGATAAAACTATTGCCCTTATCTCAGATTTTGTTATAAGACCATCTTTTGATATAAAATTTTCATCTTCTTCTCCGATATGAAAAGTTCTTTCTTCTTTATCTTTAAGTATTATTACGACGTTCAAAGGTGAGAAATCATATTTTGACACATCTTTTGTATTAAGTTCTAAAACTCTTTCGTTTTCTCCTCCTAAGTTTTCAAGAACAAAAAATTTCTTCACGCTTATATTGTTTTTTTCAAGAAATTCTGCTATTTTTTTTGGATCATCTTTCCCAGATGTCAAGATAAATATTTTTTCATTTTCNACTATGTCCCAGAGAAAATCGTCTAAACTTGATGCTTTTGAATGAATACTAATGATTTTTGCGTCGTCCCATGTTTCTTTTATTCTCGCAAACGCAAGTTGCAAAGATGACAGATTCGGTATAACCTCAAAAATATCTTTTCCAAATCTTTCAAAGAGGTTCTTTGCAAATCCAAAAAACAAGGGATCTCCTGAATTTAAAACTACTATTCTTTTCCCTTCTTTGATATAAGATTCTATCTCATCAAGGGTAGAACTTATGTTCGCACCTATATAAGTTATCTTTTGGTTTTGAAGAAGAATTTGTGATACAAGATTTATATGCCTTTTTCCACCTATAATAACATCTGCTGATTTTATTTGGTCAATAGCTTTTTTAGATAAACCAGAAATTCCGTCTTCATTTATACCAATTATGGCTATTTTCTGGTAAGAATTAACCATTTTTTTATTTTATTTATTGTAGTTTCTCCGTTTTTTGTATTTCTCCACTTCGCTTTTTTGTATTTCTCCAATTCAAGCTTGTTCGTGT
>AWOA01000006.1 GCA_000494225.1 Candidatus Calescibacterium nevadense OTU 1 | reverse complement strand
GAGGAAATAAATAATCTCAAAACGCATGAGAGAGCAAAAAAAGGAATTTTCCTTGCTTTTCAGTATCCGCAAGAGATACCAGGTGTTCCTCTGGGAAAATTTTTGTGGACGGTAGCAGGGGGTGAGAAAAATTTCTCAGTTTTTTCTCGTGATTTCAAGGAAAAGTTGTCTTTGCTCAATATTCCAGAAGATTTTGCAAGAAGGGAAATAAACAAAGGTTTTTCAGGTGGGGAAAAAAAGAGAACTGAAATNTTGCAGATGTTAATGTTGAATCCAAAACTCGTTATTTTAGACGAAATAGATTCAGGACTTGATGTTGATTCATTGAAAATTGTCGCATCAGCTGTGGTGAATTTTATGACGAAAGAAAAAATAATCATAATAATAACTCATTATCCAAGAATTTTAAACTATGTGAAACCAAATTTTGTTCATATACTATTTGACGGCAAAATAGTTTTATCTGGTGATGAGTCTCTTGCAGGAGAACTTGAAGAAAAAGGGTATGAAAAGTTACTCAAAGAAAAAGGTATAAAGATAGATTTGAAAAAATCAGAACTTGAGGAAAAAAAGATGACCGCAAAGGATGTAATTTGATTTTTTTGTTTTATAAGCTAAATCTTCCAAAAGTAAAAAACTAAATCTTTCAAATAAAATTAATCTATGGCTGAAAAACAAGAGGGTGAAAAGGAAGGAGAAGGAAAAAGAAAAGGTTATAGGCTAACTCATATAACTACAAAGTTCGGTGATAAAGGCAAAACCTACATCGTTGGTGGATTTGTTCTAAGTAAGCATCATCCACGAGTTAAAGCTTACGGGACAGCCGATGAACTTGCAAGCTTTATAGGATATACTTTATCAAAGATTTCAAAAGATGAAGACCTGAAAGATATTGCAAGTATTCTGAAAAAAATTCAAAATCATATTTTTATTCTTGCTGGTGACCTTGCAAGACTTATGAAACCATCTGACGCTGAAAAGAAGCGTGTTTCTTCTAAAATGATAGATTGGTTAGAGGAGCTTGAAGAAAAATATCTTGCAGAACTTGAACCGCTTGAAGATTTCATTTTGCCTGGTGGTTCTGAGCCGGCTTCACTTATGCATATTTTAAGAACAGTAGCAAGAAGATGCGAAAGAGAAATAGTAGAGCTTATGTCATTTGAGAATATAAATGAAAATTGTCTGATTTATATGAACCGCCTTTCAGATCTTTTCTTTATTCTTGCAAGAATAATAAATAAAAGAAAAGGAATAAAAGATGAGATTGTAAATTGGGAGGAATAGCTTTGTTTGGTGGGAGGATTAGTTTTATGAGCGAGAAAAAATTATCTTTTGGTATAATAGGTGTTGGAAAGATGGGATCAGCTTTGGCTTATGCTCTAAAAGACGATTTCCCCTTACTTTTATATGATAAATTCAAAATACCAGATGACCTCAAAAGTTATGAAAGAAAATTAGAAGAAGTTTTATCTGAAAGTGATATTATAATCTTGGCTGTAAAACCGAAAGATATTTATGATGTCGTATCTGATGTGGCTGATTTGGCGAACTCTAATTATAAACTTGTTGTTTCATCAGCTGCTGGGATAAGGTCTGATTTTCTCAGAAGATATATAAAAAGGTGGGCAAGAATTATGCCATCTTTAACTATATCTCAAAAGGAGGGAGTTGTAGCTATTCTGGCGGGTCTTCAAGAAGATGCAAAAATTTTAGAAAATATATTCAAAAACTACTCAAAAACATTTGTTGTAAAATCAGATGATGAGATAGATGTTTTTACTGCCACATCGGCGTCAGGTCCGGGATACCTTTCAGTGATTTTTGAAGCTTTTGAAGACGCTATAGTAAGAGCAGGATTACCAAGAGACGTTGCAAGAGAAGTTTCCGCTCACACATTTTTGGGTATTGCTAAAATGATAATTTCAGGTAAAGTTCCTTCTCAAATAAAGGAAGAAGTTATGACGCCGGGAGGAACAACTGCAGAGGCGATAGTTGAAATAAATGATGTAAGGAAAGCTATTTTTTTTGCAGTTGAAAAAGCTCTGACGAAAAGCAAACTTATATCTGCCGATTTGAGCTATACTAAAAAATAGCAGATGAGAAAATAAATAAAAAATAATCGGATTTACAGCTCCACGAGTTGTCCGTTCTCGAGTTTGTAGGTTTTATCCATTCTCTCTGCTATTTTGAAGTTGTGAGTTACGATAACTAACGCTATTTTTTCCCTTTGGCATAATCTTATTGTTTCGTCTATGACTTTTTCGGCAGTTTCAGGATCAAGGTTGCCAGTTGGTTCATCAGCCAAAAGAATTTTCGGCATCACACTTATAGCCCTTGCAAGAGCAACCCTTTGGTATTCTCCCCCAGATAATTCCCAGGTGTTTTTTCTTTCGGGGACTCCGAAATCTTGAAGGATTTTTTTTGCTACCTCTTTTGCTTTATCTCCAAATACTTTTTTGGCAAACAGTGCTACATTTTCAAGCGGAGAAAGCTCATCTATGAGATAGCCGTTTTGAAAAACGAAAGATATTTTTCTACCTCTTATATTCTCTAATTCTTTCTCACTTTTCCATGTTACATCTTCTCCATCTATGATTACTTTACCTGATGTAGGTTTGAGGATTGTACCTATTATTGAAAGTAATGTTGTTTTGCCTGAACCGGAAGCTCCAACTATTGCCACTTTTTCTCCTTTTTTTACTTTGAGATTAACTCCTTTTAGAACTTCTATTTTTCTATTTTTTTCTTCAAAGTGTTTCCAGATATCTTGCGCTTCTATTATTATTTCATCTTCCATAAAAGTAATTTTTAACTCTGANCGCTACTTTAAAATAAAACTTAAATCTTCTCCTAAAAATCAACTTTTTNTATCGCTTTTTTCAACATCCTCGGCAACGCTATGGAAATAGTTCAAAATCTTGACATTTTTTCTCCCGAGATGATTCAATTTCCGGTAAGTAAATGTTCCTCATAAATGTTTCTCATAAAAGATAGGACTTCCAAGTTTATTTATTTTCTATTTTTTTAATATTTGGAACAGCTTTTTTAGATTTAATTTTTCTCTATTGGAGGGTTTTGGGCCTATAAATCAATAACACAAAATACCTTATACATTGAAACGGTAGAGAAATTTAATATAATATAAAAGATGTTATTAGAAATGGGTAAGATAGGTTATAATAGATTTTTGGATATAGCTGCATATGATGGGAATGTATATATTTGATTAACAGTGTAATGAGATGAAAGGTAAGATGTATCAAAATCAGAGCTTGCGATAAGTAAATACCGACCGTTCAATTTAACTTAAATGAAAATTGGTCTTTTTACTTAATTTTGCGTAAAATCAGATAAAAAATATGAGTTATCTCAAAACTTTTTTGAATTTGGCTGAGGTTATAATTCCTTTTGATAATGATGAGTTGGCAAAGAAGTTTGAAGTGAGAGCAAAGGAATTTTTTGATAACATGCCCAAAGACGCGAAGCGTATGTTTCAAATAATACTCTTTTTACTTGAAGTTTCAACCATACCAAGATATCTTAAAACTTTTTCTTCTTTGAGCTATGAGAAAAGAGTAAAAGTAGTTGAGGGTTGGATATATTCTTATTTTATGCGAAAAAGAAACTTAATGAATGCTTTGAAAGGTTTGGTTTCCCTCATATATATGAGTTTGGATGAGAATTTACCGGAAGACTTAAAATTTGCTGACAAAGCATGCGCAACGGAATAAAAACAATTTTCTGGTGGAATATATCAGAAGGAATAAACGAAATAAGAAACTCAGTAATTTGTATTGGCAATTTTGATGGAATACACAGCGGTCATCAGGAAGTTATAAGAGTAGGTAAGGAAATAGCAGAAGCCAAGAAAACCAAGCTTTGCGTTATAACATTTCTGCCTCACCCAAGATTTATTTTCAGACCAGAGGGTTTTTTTATCTTAACTCCAATATCGAAGAAAATAAAAAAGCTTGAGAAATTAGGTGTAGATTATGTTATTGTTCTTAATTTCACGCAGATTAAAGAGATGTCGCCTTATGATTTTTGTTCTTTTTTGAAAGAAAAAATATTCCCTCTTGGAATTTCGGTGGGAGCTGATTTTTCTTTCGGCAAGGATGCAAAAGGGAAACCAGAGGATATCAAAAATTTCTTTTCAAGATTAAATGTAGATATCAAAATTGTATCTCTACTATTTTCAGATGGCGAAAAAAAAATTTCTTCTTCTTTTCTGCGAAATCTCATAAAGGAGGGGAAAGTCCGGGAGTTCAGAAAATATAATAATGATTTTTACTCCGTAAGGGGATGTGTTGTGAAAGGAGAAGGTAGGGGAAAAACTTTAGGATTTCCAACGGCTAATATTTCTACTACTTATTTTTTACCAAAAGATGGTGTTTATGCTTGTTTTGTAAAAATAGATTCAGTTGGACTTTTTAAGGGAGTATGTAATGTAGGACCAAGGCCTACTTTTGGTTCTTCTGGTAGGTTTCTTGAAGTGTTTATTTTAGATTTTGAAGCAAATATTTATCTCAAAGCTGTTGAGGTCTTTTTTGTTCAAAAAATAAGAGATGTCTTTAAATTCCAATCTCCGAATGATTTGAAAGAAAGGATAATGAAAGATGTTCAAATTTCACAGGAAATACTATCTAACCTTGAAACAACTTTTATGCATCGTAAATGATTTTCCAGAACTTTAATCTTAATGTAAATGAATGAATCTTTGGGGAATTTTTGAGAATAGATTGCTCTTTAATTTTGGGGAATAGATTGCTTTTATTGTGAAGGAGGAGAGGATAACATTCTTATTTCATATAAATATAAATAATGAAACCTGTTGAAAAATTTTGGTACTCGTTAGTTCTTTTTTATCTTTTGTTTTTGTTTTAGATATTATTTAAAATTTACTTCAAGAGACGAAAAGAATTATGGTTGTGCACTCTTTGATAACTGGGGATAAGGTAAGGATTGGAGTTATTGAGTGGAGGCCTGATAAAAAGAGATATCCATATCCTATACTTTTAATTCATGGGTATGCGCAGAACAATCTTAGTTGGCACGGTAAAAGTGGAGGAATAGCACCTGAGCTTTCAAAAAGAGGTTTTCATGTTTTTGCAGTGGATTTACGCGGTTCAGGTTTCTCACGGCTAAAAAAAATAAGGTACTCTTACACATTTGAAGATTTCGTTTTTAAGGACATAGATACGGCAGTAAGCTTTATAAAGGCTCGTTCTTTATCGCCGAAAGTTATTCTCGCTGGGCATTCACTTGGGGGTATATGTTCATATGCATATACATCTTGGAAACAAGAGAATGTTTTTTCCGTTATAACTTTTGGAAGCCCTGTATTTTTTGGAAGAGGAGTACCTGCTATGCAGATTTTTGGAAAAATCGCAGGATTTGCAAGAAATATCCCATTTTCACATCTTATATATTTTTTCTGGCCTCGTGAGACTTTTATGAAAGTTCTCGGATTCTTCGGGCTTTTTGGAGTTCCACTTATGAGATATTCTCATATACTTAAAGTTGCTCCTCTTTATCCATCTTATACAAGAAATTTCGAGTCTTTATACGATTTCTGGGAAAAGCTTGTTTTGGGATTTGAACAAACCTCTCCTCGTCTTTTAGTTCAGCTTTTGCTTTGGGTTTATGACCAAAAAATAACTTCTTATGATGGAACCATAAATTTTACTGAAGAGTTCAAAAAAATAANNGTNCCAATTTTTGCTATTGCAGGAAACTTAGATAAGCTCGCTCCACCGGAAAGTGTGAAACCAATTTTAGATATAGTGTCTTCGGAAAAAAAGTTCTATAAAGAATACGAGGCTGGTCATCTTGACCTTATAGAAGGGAAACTGGCAAAAACTCAGATTGTTGATGATATAGAAGATTTTTTGAGAAAAATAAAGGATTAGTTCTAAAGATTATTTTTTATTTTTGTACTGACTGATTTTTTATCAATGGAAGATTAAAATTATTTCAGCGGGGCATAGCTCAGGTGGAAAGAGCGCTGGCCTTGGGAGCCAGAGGTCGCCGGTTCAAATCCGGCTGCCCCGACCATAAAAATTGAAACAAGTAATCCTTGCAGTAGTATTAGTATTCATTATCATAATTGGTGTAATAATAGGATTATCAATATGTGAGCCAGAAAAGGAACCTGCTCCCCCAAAAGTTGAAATTTTCCCGAACCCGACGTCTGGTATATCTCCTGTTTTTTTCACAGTAAATGTCCGAATATCCTCCGAAGAGGTAGAGCTTAAAAAATTTGCCTTATTCTTTGATGACACAAAAATAATAGATTTTGATGTAAAGGAAGATTCATCTTTATTTGAATCAAATTTCTCAATAAATATCACCGGGGAAAAAAGATTTGTAGATTTATCAACCCAGTATGTTGTGCGCATAACAGGAGTTGTTGGTAAGATTTTTTACTTTTGGTCTGTTGCTGAGAACACAAAGGGAAAGAAGGGAGAAGACAAAAGGGAAGTCGTTGTTTTTGAAAATAAACCTTGTACTGTCCAGATGGCAATTGTTTCGCCTCCTCGTGGAGATGCTATTGGTTTGCCTCCATTTGGTGTTCAGCTTGGTGCGATAGTTTTGGATGATAGATGTGGAAGTTTCTCTCCACAAGACCAGATAGAATGTGATTTTAAGTTTATATGGGATGCAGATAATCAGGGGGGTGAATTTCAGCCAGACGGAGAAACCAATCAACCTACATTTTCATTTACATACCAGAGTCTTGGAATATATACTCCTCGTGTCAAAGTTGTAGATGATGGTGGTAACGAGTGTGAAAGTACAAACCTTATTCCTATATATGTTGCAGGAAGAATTGAAAGTTTTAGTTTCCTGCCTTTTGTTATTCAGCGTCCCCAAGTTTCTGCTGCTGATTTTGGAGATTCGTTAAAACTTTTTTCTTCAAGGATTGACTTTGGAATTCAGGAGTATTCATTCAGAGACGGCAGGTTTATATTTGACTCATCTGGTAGATTTGCAGAGAGCATCTATGGGAGTGAGGTCGGAGAAGTGCAAAATGAAAAATTTTTGATCTACAAAGCCGCTGGGCAGATTTTTGGTTTCCAAATCTCTGGTTCTTATGTCGATTGGAGCAAAAAAATCTTTGAAATAAACCGAGACTATACTGATGCCTCTTTTTTGCATTACCCAAATTTTTTAACTGCTATTGCGTTGTTTTCTGGCAATTCTTTTAGGTATCTTATACCTTATCCGAGTTTTGAATTTGATTTCTCAACCAGTTTAGACTATAACTTTTCTGCTCCGTATTCAATTTTCAGGGAAGGTACTTTTTTATTCTTCGCTCACAAAGTTGAGAATCAAAACAAGGTGGTGGTATATAAGATGAAAATAAATTATGATAATTTTTATGAGGCTTACATAGTTCAAGGTTATGATAAAAAATATGAATTTGATTTAGATTACACTCCAACGCGGATTTCTTTTTTCAAGGAAGGAGAAANAATTTATATTATTGTTTCAACAGGTGAGCAAGATAATCTATTTGCATCAAGAACATATATTTTTGATATATCATCTTGCGAAGAGGGAGCATGTCAGCTTGTAAATAGAACAAATATATCTATGGAGCAGGTTATTCATAATATACCTCATCCAGATATATGTCCCTTAGCCGATCCATATAACTACAACATAAACATTTTAGATTTTTTTATTCCTCAGAGTTTTTCTTTATGTGGGAGTCCAGGAGTGTGTATCTTATCTCTTTTGTGTCTTGATAGGTTAGATGGTGGAAAGAGATGCGAAAAGGGTGGTATATACCCTTTTATGTTTTTTGGTGGTGAGGTGAGGAAGTGGAAGAACTGCATAACCTTTGAGCCGCAAAGTAGAATTATATACTCTTGGGGCTCTACATCAATTTTATATTCTGGTGGATTTATTTCTGCGTACGACTTCAGTGGAAATAAGTTAAATCCACTTGATTATGAATCTCTCGGGGTTCAGCCGGAATCTCTTTATGGCTTTCAAACTGAAACTACAATTTATTTATCTGTTGGAGGCATTGGTGGTATTGAAATATTGAAATTTGATAGAGCTGGAAATTTTCAAGATTTAGATCTTCATTTGTATATCAGACCAGACGGAAAGTTTGCTGATATAAATTANTCTGTNAAAAAGCATTATTTAGATGAAAATATCGTTGCTGCTGTTTTAGAGAGGTCAGGTTGTGGTGAGGAGTGGATTTTCTCTGGGATTTTAATTTATGATTTTAGGGATAAAGATTCTGTTCGCAGGCGTGAACCGAAAATTTATAAGCCATATTCCGAGCTCGGTGTCCATTCAATTAATGCTTTCTATATTAAAAAATTGGATTCTGGTAGGTATAAGTTGGTNGTTAGTGGAACNGTGTGTCAAGGNGCACAATTTACATTAATAGAGTTAGATCTCGACCTATCTTCATTTACTCTGCAAGANATATCAAGATTAGTATTTGATAGTTCTCCTGTATCTTTTGAGGTTCTTCCATCGGGTGATATAGTTATGTCTTCAACAAATTCTTTATATCTTATAAGGGGTGGAAAAGTTGCAAAGGAGCTTCAAGGTGAGGGAGGAGGTCTCTTGAAATTATATCAAAATATTCTTTTTGAGGTTTCATCAGAGGGAAATTACATAAAAATAAGAACATTTGATATAAACCTTGCGAAGATAAAAGATTTCTCTTGGTATGCGGGAGTGTATCCTTCCGTATCCGACCTTGAAGTTCAATCTGCAATAGATGAGTTTTTTGGAGGGGGTTCTCTTGATTTTATTTTTGTTGGACTTTCAATACCACAGATTTATTCAAAAATATCTGCTCTTTTGGTTTTTGATGCAACTGAATTTGTTAGAACTTCTGGTAAGGAAAATATAAATATTTTTGCTGTAACGCCGGCTATTTTTGATATAGGAGCAAGGGGAATGAAATATTTCAGAGGAGCTAAAAATATGGTTTTCTTACTTGATTTCTCTGGTTCGCTTTTTAGAGCCTTTTTGAAGTAGCTTTGAAATAGTAAATTTCTGATTTTTTCTATTCTTATCTTTTGTTTTTTATTTTTAAAAAATATGCCACCTACCATAAATCAACTTATAAGGTTAGGAAGAGAGCCTAAAAAATGGAAAAGTAAATCTCCCGCTCTTGAAGGTTGCCCTCAAAAAAGGGGAGTGTGTATAAGGGTTTATACTACAACTCCGAAAAAACCAAACTCAGCTTTGAGAAAAGTAGCAAAGGTTAGACTTTCAAATGGAAGAGAAGTTATAGCTTATATCCCAGGTATAGGGCACAATTTGCAGGAACACTCTGTTGTTCTTGTGAGGGGTGGTAGGGTCAAGGATTTGCCGGGAGTGAAATATCATATAATTCGTGGAGCTCTTGATGCTGCTGGTGTGGAAAATAGGAGAAAATCAAGGTCAAAATATGGAGCAAAAAGACCAAAAGGAGAAGCACAAGCTAAAAAATGAAAACTTATATGTATAAAAAAAAGAAAATTAAAATATGAGGGGGTGATTTTATATGCCACGAAAGGGAAAAGTTCAAATAAGGGAAGTAAAACCTGATTTAATATACGGAAGCGTTGAAGTAGAGAAGTTAATAAATAAAATAATGTATGATGGAAAAAAATCCATCGCGATGCATATAGTTTATTCTGCTTTTGATCTAATAAAAAAGGTAAAGGGAGAAGATCCGCTAGAAGTTTTCAGGAAAGCTCTTGAAAATGTTAAACCTCAAATGGAGGTGCGTACTCGTAGGGTTGGGGGAGCTACGTATCAGATTCCTGTTGAGTGTATTGATAGAAGGAAACTTCATCTTGGATTAAAATTTTTGGTTGAGGCTGCTCGTGAGAGGAAAGATAAGAGGACGATGATAGAAAGGCTCGCATATGAGATAATGGATGCGGCTGTGGGGAAAGGTGAAGCTGTAAAGAAAAAAGAGGAGCTTCACAAAATTGCAGAAGCGAACAAAACTTTTGCACACTACAAGTGGTAGATTTTTCTGTTGTTGAATAAACTCATCGCTTTGTCAACTCCTTCTTTTACAAGAGTAATTAAAGCAGAAAAACCAGTTTCCAAAATTTGGTTTAAACTTGCTAATTCCTCATGAGAAAATNTACTCAAAACATACTCTGCTATGTCCTGAGGCTTTTCTGGTCTTCCTATTCCGAATCTAAATCTTATGTTGTTTACTCCTATATGTTCTATTATTGACTCTATTCCCTTGTGTCCCCCTGTTCCACCGTTTTTTTTGATTTTTATCATGCCAAATGGGATATCTAAGTCGTCGTGGCATATTATGATTTGAGATTTCCAGAGGTTAAACTTATCTAAAAATTTTTTTGCCGTTTCACCTGACAAGTTCATGAAGGTTTTTCCTTTGAAAACAAATACTTTTTTGCCTTCAATATTAGTTTCAAAGTATATACCAAATTTTATATCCTTGAATTTCTCACCGATTTTTTCTGCTATAAAATCACAGAATATAAAACCAAAATTGTGTCGTGTTTTCACATAATCATTTCCCCAGTTTCCTAAACCTATTATTGATATAGTTTGTTCGATATTTGTCATAGAACCCAACTTTTTTTTGTCTCAATTAAGTTATTCTTTTTTGTCGTTGTTATTTTATATGAAATTTTGTATTGTTTGAGTATTTCTTGAAAAATAAACACTGTAGAATCCGATAGAAAAGCACACATCAGCTAAAAGCTTGAATAGAGGAAGAATGAACGGTAAAATTAAAAAATATTCTTTTGGTATAATGTCAGCATTTTTTAGCTTGTTTTTCACCAAAAAGAGATTCTCTTCTGCTTTGGCTAAATAAGAAATTGAGAATAAAGGAAAAATCAAAGGTATGGAAGATGATATAAAGATTTTCGGAAGAATAAGTTCTCTACTAAATAGATCTTTTATTTTCATTTTGCCGTTTGAATATTTTATTTTTAGTGTTGCTAATGCTTTGCCTCTTCTTATAAACCACTTTGTTATTTCTTTTAGGTTTTTTCTTGGTTCTGCTATAACATATGCTTCTTTTTTATAAAGAAACTTCGAATTCGGGAATTTACTTTTTATTCTTATTGCTAAATCCGAATCCTCTGCTCCAAAGGTCAGTTTTTCGTCAAATCCTCCAACGAGTTCTATGAGTTCCTTTCTTATTGCTAAATTTGGAGTTGAGAAAGAGTCTATTGGTCGTGTATCCAAAGCATAATATTTTATACCTCCACCCGGAAAACCCAGAATGCTCTGGCATAAAGCTATTACATTTTCTTTTACTTTACCTTCTTCCAATTTAGGTAA
Organism: Candidatus Calescibacterium nevadense OTU 1; assembly: GCA_000494225.1. GTDB lineage: Bacteria > Calescibacteriota > Calescibacteriia > Calescibacteriales > Calescibacteriaceae > Calescibacterium > Calescibacterium nevadense. The sequence continues at coordinate 73,323 of AWOA01000006.1, read as the reverse complement.
TACTCCGCCCAGAACCGCATCTGCTTCTCCCGAAATTATAGGAGATATTANTTTTTTTAGCCAGCCTTGCGGTATGTCCATCCCATCNTCCACAAATACCAAAATTTCATATTTTGCTTCTTTTACTCCTATGTTCCTCTGGTAAGAAAATCCACATTTTTGTGCTTTTATATGTTTTATTTGGTTCCTGGTTTCAGATTCTGCTTTTATTTTTTCAATTTTNTCTTCAANCTNATCNTNGTCTGTGNATAGCTTTTCTTTTAGATTTTCTTTCAACTTTTCTTCTAAGTAATTTTTACATTCAACGATTATATATTCCCATTCGCTATCAAAGTTTTTGCATTCTCTTATAACTCCATCTGCTGTTTTCAGTAGTTTTTCTCTTGAGTTAGATATAGTTATTATACTTACCATATNCTTTTCTCATACTTTTCTCAACGTTTTACTNTCAGAATCTTCTTATTGTTTTCAAATCAAGTCCNAGATTNCCTANNTTTCCAAGGAGAGAGTATCCGTATTTTTTGTTGTCCCAACCCAGAGTCATAAAGACACTATCTGATATTTCACGNGAGAGAGAGAATTTATTCACCCCTTCAAAGACGTTGTGGGAGAAAGTAAAGTTGAGACCATATGTTTTACCTATAAATCCAAATTCAGTTGGTGTGAAAAATGGTCTCGCGTTAGTACTTTCTATACCTATGTTTTCTTCAAGTTTTTTTGAAATCAGGTATAGTCCTCTATATACTGCTACTTCGAGAACTCCTTTGTAATCTTCAACGGATTTGCATTTTCTAAGGAGAACCAAAATGCACATTATATCGCTTTGAGGGAGACTTGGCTTTGATGTTAGGTGAAAGTTGAGAGACTCTAAATTTCCTATCATTCTTATGTTTATCTGATATTTCTCGTTTTCAAAAGTTATGACCTCAGCTTGGCCTTGTATNTTCAGGAAGACTTTTTCTCCTTCTATTATTCCNATTCCTTTTATTTGTTTGAATTCAACTTCTGCAATCTGNGCTGAACCATCTTTTATCTCTAATATACCGCTTACTTTTGGTGAGTCCAAATTTCCATNAACATGGATTCTACCTGANAGATTTGTAGATATTATATCATATTTTGTAGAAATATTTTTCATATTCAGAACTAAGTTTATTGTTCCCCGTTTTTCCCCTTTATTTGGTTTTCTTTCATGTTCTTCTTCTTTTAGTTCAAATTTTTCATCTAATTCCACTTCACCGCCGTATTTTATATAACTTCTGACTTTCGCAATGGTTTTTTCTGTCAGGTCAACATTTTCTACTGTAAGGTTCCCGCTAACATACGGAGATAATATGTTTCCTGCCACTTTTATATCTCCTTTTAATGGGATACCGGCAAATCCTTTCAAATTAATCTTTAAATCTATATCTTTGTTTTTCAAGTTATATTTTCCTTCTGCTTCAAGTTCTTCTTCAAGGTACTTTGCATTTGCTTTAAAATCTAAAGAGTTTTCTTTTATTTGTGATGAAGCCTTTAGGTCAGTTAAAATAAAATTCCCTATCAAGAACTTTGGAGATGAAAAAGATATATCCCCTCTTTTTTCCTTTATTTTGTAGTTTGCAAGAAATAAACCTTCATTTCCAGAGAGAAGCGGTACTATTTCCGCCAGAGTTTTTATATCACCCTTTGCTTGAATTTGATCTCCCAAAAACTTTATTTCTGTATCGCTCTTTTTTATTTCTCCAAAGATCTCTTCTTTTTTGGGATTATAAGCTATATCAAAAAGAAAATTTTCGCAGGTTTCACCAGATACAAAAACTTTATTTTCTCTGTATTCAATTTTCCCGATCACGCAAGATGAACTTACCATATAGTCTTCTATCTTGAAATTTTCTGATTTTATATCTATTGAACTTTCAATATTTTTGTGGTTTCTTATAACTTTCCCTTTGAATTCAGCTTTACCTCTCATTTTAAAGGGAGTTATATCTAAATCCTCAAGGTTGTATAATCCTTCTAATGAAACATCTATTATTTTCTTATTCACGGTTGCATCAAAGGAAAATTTTGAAGCTTTACTTAATTCGTTGTTTTCAATGTCTGGGTAGTACTCTGGGCAAATTATCACTCCATCGAAACCCACTCCTTCTATCTTCACACTATAATTTCCTTCAAAATCTATCTCTGTTTTGATATTTGCATTTGCACATCTTATTTTTTCTGATATTATTTCAAAGTTTTCTGCATATGCGTTGCCATCTAATTTTATTGTGTTTTTATATAAATCGAATTTCAAGTCATCTGATTTAACATAACTATCGAATGGGACATCAACGTTTATCATTTTCAGCAGGTCTGAAAGTTTTGATTTTGCGACTTCAATTTTTGCCGATGCTTCCAGATTTTTGGGATTAAAATTTCCTTTTATTATAAGCTTACTTTCTTCATTGTATGCGACCGCGCTTATTTTCAGTATACCGTTCTCTATATCTATACTTCCGAGAGTTCTTTGAATTTTAAGTATGTTTTCTATTTCACTGTTTTTTGCGTCAACATCAAATTTACCTTTTATATCGGGAAATCCGATTTTGCCTGATAGCTTTATCTTTCCTTCTGACTTTTTCAGAATTCTTGATTTTGAAAGGTCAATAGATGAGAAAAAATTTATATTCCCTTTTTTATCTTTTGGAGAGTATTCAGAAGAGAATTCAAGTTTTTCTATTGCATCTACTTTCAGCTCACCGCTACCATATATTTTACCTTCATGAATACGAGCTTCTCCTGAAATGAATGCTTTCCCTATATTTTCTTGATAAATTTTTAGATTCTCGGATTGCATATTAAAAGATATATCAAGGGAAATTTTTTTATCTTTCAGTTTTCCTTCTATTTTTGATAAGATATTTCCATCTGCTTCAATATCTTGATTTGATATGCCGAATGAAATTTCAGATTTTGCTTTGAATTCAAGCTCTGATTCTTTGCACAAGAAAAAATGAGAAATCAATTGAACCCGAGAAAATTTCTGAGTAAAAGCTTATTTCACCTCCTCCTCCAAAAATTTCTGTATATGAAAAGAATTTAAGGTCAGTATCAATAATTTCATCTTCTTTCTTAGCATTTACTTTCCCTATCAGTCCTAAATTTGAGATGGATATTTTACCTTTTGCTTCTCCATTTATTGTTCCATGTTTTATATTAGCCGAAATTTTTTCTATATTTGCCTTGAAGTTTTCTTCAATTATTTCTGAGTCGTTTGCAATTACATTTATTCCAATGAAGTTTTGAGAAAATAAAAATATGTCCCAAGTTTTTGACTGAAAAAGTTTTTCCTTTATTTCACAAAGAATTTTTAGGTCTGGTATTTCGGTTTTTTTTGATGATTTTATTATAATAAACTTTGATTTATTTAATTCTATTCTGTTTCCAACTATTTTTATTTCATCTGATATGAAGTCATTACCTACTTCCAATTTTTTCAATACGATTTTTTTAGGAAGGGATATTGATATTTGGTTTATATATAAATTTCCAAATTTAGCTCCTTTTATTTCCAAATCAGCAATGTAGGTTAGGGGAAATGAACTTATCTTTATATCTTGTATTTCAATCCCGGTTTTATCTTTTATAGTTTCTAAAAAGGATTTTTTTACTTTTTGATTTCTTGATATTATAAGACCTATAAGGGAAATTAGAGCTAAACCAACCGCAATAGCAGTTAATATCCATATGAGTATTATTGATATAGAGAATTTTTCCTTTTTATTTTTATCCACTTTATAATAAGAATTTTAAGTTTCTTGGGTTTCAGAATAATTTTTACACTTTTAATTTTGTGCGCTTTTAATTTTGATTTGTATTTGATTTAACTACCTTGTTATTTGACTTTCTTTATAATAACTCGCCAGTGATTGCTGTCTATTTTCTCTTGGAGTAAAACCTCTTGGCCATCTTGTTTCAAGGATAGTGGGACATTTCTTATTGGCTCTCCGTCATCTAATATCACCTCAATTATTTGTCCTACTTCCATTTCTTCCATTTTTAGTTTTGTTTTAACATAGTTTAGAGGACAAGGTGTTCCTTTTAGATCCAAAAATACATCTGCTTTCAGGTTCTTTGCTATGTTCTCTGATAAATTTTGGCTCATTTTATAATATTTAATTTTAAGTTGATCAAAAGTAATATTTTTAAAATTTTTTCGGGTTTGAGCAAAAATGAGAGTTGTGTTGGTTTCTCATGCGTCCGGATTTCACGGGGCGGAACACATACTTTACAATTTATCGTTGGTACTGAGGGAACTTATAAGGGAGAAGAAAGTGGAAAGTTCAGTTGTAGTTTTACCGAGGTATGGTCAGCTTGCAAGGCAGATTAAAGGGATAGTTGATTTTAAGGTCATACCTATGAGCTGGTGGGTTGCACCACGAGTCCAGTTTTACTCTGAGCTTGGGAATTTATCTCACATTCTTTCGNCAAATCCTTATCTCTTTCTCTTTTTATCTTCATTTATCATGCCTTTTTCTATTTTAGTTTTGAGTGGATTCATCAGGAAGTTNGGAGGAGACTTGATTTGGTCTAACTCTGTTGTAAATCCTTGTGGGGCATTTTCATCTGCCATTTTGCGAAAAAAACATATATGGCATATTCACGAAGTCTATGGAGATGTTAATTTGTTTTTCCCGACAAAAAAAATTTTCGATGTTGCTTATGTTTTATCTTCAAAGTTATTATGTGTTTCAAATTTTGTAGCAAAAAATTTGTTCCCAAATAAGAAAATAAACAGCGAAAAAATATTTGTAATATATAATTCACCTTCACCCGAAAGAGAGAAGATTTTAAAGGAAATTTTTCAAAGAAAAATTACTGGTAAGATAAGTAAAAGAGAGAAGGGAGAGAAAAAAGAAAAAATTATAGGGGTTATAGGTAAGATATCTCAGCAAAAAAATCAGATACTTGCTGTCAAAGTTTTCTCCCATCTCAAACAGATAATGAAAGATACAAAATTAGTTTTTTTTGGAGATGAAGATAAGAAATACGGGGCAGAATTAAGGAAGGTTATTCAGAAACTCGGAATTTCAGATTCGGTTGTTTTTGCTGGATTTAAATCAAAAATTCAAGATATATATGAGGGGATTGATGTACTTTTGGTTCCGTCTGTTTTTGAAACGAGCTCTCTTGTTTCCATTGAAGCTATGGCATCGGGAGTTCCAGTTATCACGCATGATGTTGGAGCATTAGGAGAAACAGTCGGAGACGCGGGAATTGTGATAAAGAACAAAGACGAAGAAAAAATTATTCAAGATTTTGTTTTGTATGCAGAAAAACTTTTGCGAGATACTGACTTTTATTTTGAGGTAGCGAGAAGGCAATTCCAGAGATTTCAAGAACACTTTTCTTTTGAATCTTTTTCTCAAAAGATAAAAAACTTAATTTTATCTTTGTAATTTTCTCCGCAATCTTTAAATTTTCTTCTGTTTTGGGGGTGATGTATTGTGAGAGAAGAAATTAGGCTTTGGCTTTTTATATACATATACATAATCATAATTTTCCTTACTATTCCGTTTGCTCCGTTTTTGATTCAGTTTATAAGGAGTATAGTTGGACAAAAAAATTATGGTTATTTTATCTCTGGTATTATCTTCATTTTTCTATTTATGATTTTCCGTTTTTCTAAATTCTGGTCCCTTAATATGCGAGGTAAGTTCTGGCTTTTGTTTTTGACATTCTCTGGAATTCTTATTGTGCTTTCTATGGAGATCCCCGCTGAAAGAATTCACTTTTTAGAGTATGGTTTTTTAGGGTTTCTTTTCGTAAAAGCATTTGAATCAGGAAATCCAAGTTCAAATGCAAAATATTTTTTTGCTATCATATCCGGAGCTATATTAGGTTTATCTGATGAGCTTTTTCAGGGAGTTTTACAAGTTCAAAATATATTCCCTCACATAAGAAGATACTTTGAATGGAAAGATGTATTTATGAATGCATTTGGAACTTTTCTCGGAGTGGTCTTTTATTTTTATGTTTGGGAAAAAGGAAGGAAAAAGAACGAATAGATTTGGAGCTCGGAAATCAGAATTAACATTGTTATTATTCACTATTGACTGTTGGTTATTCGGGTTAGTGGGATGATTTGGCGTGGAAATATCGGAAATTTTAAAGGCTCTCTCACCAGAAGAAGCTTCGGGGAAATCGTGTGTGATCTTGTGGCAGGGTATTTTAGGGAGTGTTCTTTTTATCTCTGGCAAATTGCGATGCAAAATTAGTAAATCAACTTATAGAAAATAAAGCAACTTATAGAAAATAGAAAGGTAGATGATTATGTAAGAGCAAAACTTCGGAAGCTCTTGCTGATATCAGTAATTAATGGAGATATATCAAGAGAAGAATTGATAGATTAACTCAAAAGTCTTGTTAGAGAAAAGCTTGAAATGAAACCTTCAATAATTTGGGGGAATCTTGTATTATTATTATTCTGTTCTTATCTTTGAGTCAAGAAATTTGCGAGGATAAAATAGGATACCGAAAAGGTTTGATATAACATTTATTTTTTAGCTTGGAGTATTCCGATAAGTATCTTTCGAAGGGATGTTAGAAAAGTTTTGGGAGAGCTCAAAAGAGGAAAAGAAGCCCACAATTTTGTAGAAGATACCGTTGTTTGCATGATGGGGTACTCTTGCTTTGAGCCTGAAAGGGAAACAGATTTCAACATATTTTATCTCACACATTGAGGTTTGTAGCCAGAACGCAGAGAGATTGGCAGAGGTGAGCCGTGTCTTTACGGAATTGTTAAGAAGATAAAAAATGTCTCGGGTTGTTAGATGACTGATTATAAAAATTGACCGATTGTTCAAAAAATAAACTGAAAAAGCGATTTTTTTTATCCTAATTCTTAAAAACAAAAAGATATGGATTTCACATGGAGTGATGAAGAGAAAGCAATAATTGAAGGTTTTGAAAAGCTTTGCAGGGAGAAAATTGAGCCACGAGCCTATGAGCTTGATAAAACTGCATCTTTGGACATCATAATGGATAATCTCAAAATTCTTGCGGATTTTGGATACCTTGGGGCTCCATTGCCAGAAAAATATGGCGGAGGGGGTATGAGATGGACTACATACTTTTATATATCTGAGATTTTAGCGAAGGCGTGCGCAGCTACTCATCTTTCCGCTCTGGCGCATACGCTCCTTTGTGCAAATTTTATCGCTATGTTTGGAACAGAGGAACAAAAAAAGAGGTTTCTGCCAGACCTTGCAAGCGGTAAAAAAATAGGAGCTCTGTGTGCTACTGAACCAAGCTGTGGTTCAGATCTTGCAGCTCTAAAAACAAAAGCCGAAAAATCAAAAGGTAAATATATAATTTCTGGACAAAAAGCCTACGCTACGAATGGTCCAATAGCCGATATTTTTGTGGTTCTCGCCAGAGTCCCAACAAATGGAACAAAAAAGTATGAAGGTATAACTGCTTTTATTGTTGAAAAAGGTATGAAGGGGCTTCAGGTCGGAAATCCTTATGATAAACTTGGTGTGAGGGGTTCTCCCACATCCGATGTTTTTCTTGATTTCGTTGAGGTTCCACCGGAGAATGTTATAGGCGGAGTTGAAGGTTTAGGGTTCAAACAAGTTATGAAAGTTTTTGATATAGGTAGGGTTGGTTTAGCCGTTTTCTCTTTGGGAATTGTTTCAGCTTGTCTTGAAGAGTGCATAAGATATTCTCGTGAAAGATATGCGTTTGGAAAACCAATAGCTGCTTATGAAGATGTTAATTTCAAAATAGTTGATATGCAGATAACCGTTGATATGGGAAGAGCTATAATATTAAAAGCCGCGTGGATGCACGATATTGGGGCAGAAGACGCCGGACTTATTGCATCATGTGCAAAACTTTTCGTTGCCGAGAGAGCTACAAAAAACGCCTCGGATGCTCTCCAAATTTTCGGAGGTCTAGGCTATATTAAAGGAACAAAAGTTGAAAGACTTTACAGAGATGTCAAGCTCGGAGAAATAGGAGAAGGAACAAATGAAATTCAAAGGAGAGTAATATTTAAAAGGCTTCAAAAACAATTTGGGTGGGCATAATTTAAAGCAATAGAAATATAGTTTAAAACCAGAATTTCCAGAAAATTTCTCATTTTTTTCAGTGTTTTTAAAGTTCATATTTTCGGTATGAGAAAAATAGAATATCCGGAGGGATTGCAATTCAGATCTATACCGGAGGCTTTTTTCAAAAGAGCAAGAGCTAACTCAATGAGAACTTTTGAGATATTCAAATACAGAAACTCTTGGTTTTCAAGAACTTTCAAAGAATCCGGACGTAAAATCTTATCAATTGCAGGGGCTCTCAGAAGCATAGGGGTAAAAAAAGGGGATAAAGTTGCTGTTATATCTCAAACAAGGAGCGAGTGGTTGTTGACAGACCTTGCTATTCAATCATGTGGAGCCATAACTATCCCTATATATCCTAATATATCTCCTGAAACTGCGTCGTTTATATTGAAAGATTCTGAAGCAAGGGTTGTTTTTGCCGAGAAACCGAAAAACCTTGAAAAACTTGACCTCAGCGGAGTAAAAAATGTTATTATTTTTGAAAAAGATAAAGAAAAGGAAAAAGAGTCAGGTGACTTCATATTGCTTGAAGATTTTGAAAATAAGGGAGAGAATTTGCACGATAGGGTCAATTTTGAAAAAATAGGACTTGATGACATTGCTACGATAGTTTATACTTCTGGTACAACCGGAGTTCCGAAGGGGGTTATTTTGACTCATGGGAACATATTATCTATGGTTTATTCTGTAAGTCAGATAATTCAACCGAAAGAAGGAGATGTTATTTTTGCATGGCTTCCTTTTGCTCACATATTTGGGCGCCTCATAATTTTTTACTCCGCATATAACGCTGTAACTGTGGCTTATGCTGAAAGTCTTGTGAAAATTATAGAGAACATAAAAGATGTAAGACCAACTCTTTTCCCATCTGTTCCCAGAATTTACGAGAAGGCTTACGAAAGGATTAGATCGTCGGCTATGTCTTCGCCTTTGAAAGCAAAGATTTTTGAGTTTGCCCAAAAAATTGGAGAAATATATGTAGAATATTTGAGAAACTCCGAAGCACCTCCACCGCACATTCTTTTACTTTATAAAGTTGCTGATGCTCTTGTATTCTCAAAAATAAGGGAGGCATTCGGTGGTAGAATAAGATTATGTATCTCAGGCGGAGCCGCGATAAGACCGGAAATAGCGAAGTTCTTTACGGCTGCTGGAATAAAACTTCTTGAAGGATATGGTTTGACCGAAACCGCATCGGTTGTTGCTGTTAACAGAGAAAACAAATTTAAGTTCGGCTCTTTTGGGCTTCCTATACCTTATGTTGACCTCAAAATCTCTCCTGACGGAGAACTTCTGATAAAGGCTCCATCGGTCACTCCCGGATACTATAAAAGGGAAGAAGAAACACGAGAACTTTTCACAGAGGATGGTTGGATGAAAACAGGCGATCTTGTGGATATGGACGAAGAAGGGTTTTTGTTCTTCAAAGGCAGAAAGAAAAATATAATAGTTACATCTTTCGGTAAAAACATAGCCCCCGAGCCAATTGAAGAGGAAATCAAAAAAGATCCTCTAATTGATTCTGTTGCAATATTTGGAGATGAGAAACCATATCTTGTAGCTCTCATAACCCTGAGTCGCCAAGAACTTTTAGAATTTGCAAAGAGAAACAACATCAAGGGAGATGTAAGTGATATCATAAAAAATGAAGCTGTAAGGAAATATATAAAAGATGTTATAGATAAGGTCAACCAAAAAAGACCATCTTATGAAAGGATTCACAAATTTGAAATAATTCCAGATGAGTGGACAGCAGAAACTGGGGAGCTTACACCAACCCTGAAAGTGAAAAAATACGAAATATACAACAAATATAAAGATATAATAGAAAAGTTATATAGTTGATAACATTATCATCGGAAGTTTTATTACTGTAAGTTGAAGATTACACTCAAATTACATTCTGAATTTTTCATCTTTCTTTTTTCTTTTCATCAGGTATAATCTTTCATCTGCTTTTTTGATGAGCTCCTCTTGATCTTTACCGTCTTCCGGAAATTCTGATATTCCGAATGAAAAATCAAAGCTTGTTTTTTCTTTTATCCTGTAAGCTATTTTCTCTGCTACACTTCGGCTTAAACCTTTTAACAGTATAACAAATTCATCTCCTCCGTATCTTGCGGCAATATCAGTTTGCCTTATACTGCTTTTTATTGATTTAGCTAATTCTTTTAGCGCTTTGTCTCCTTCTNTGTGACCTTTTGAATCATTTATCTTTTTTAAATCATCTAAATCTATAAATATCAGAGAAAATTTTTCATCGTTGAAGATTAGATTTTTGATTTCATTCTCAAAAAATCTTCGGTTATATAAATGAGTAAGTGGATCTAAAATAGCTTCTAATCTCTGCCTTTTTCTTTTTATATGTTCTGTGTAACTTCTTGATTCAAGCCTCATCTCAACTCGCCCCAAAGTTATCAGATCTCCGGGTAGTATTTTAGCCAAAACTATCTTTTTGCCATTTACAAAAGTCCCATTTGTTGAGTTTAAATCTTTTATTGTAAGTGTTCCTTCTTCTTTCACTTCAATAAATGCGTGTTTACGTGATATGCTCTTTTCCGGAATTACCATATCAACCTCGTTTGATCTCCCTATTATTCCCGGTAATTTCAATTCTATTTCTCTTCCAGCAATTTCTGGTGGATTTTCTATCACAAAAACAAAAATTCTATCTTCCCTCAAATTCCTTTTTCTCGCTTGGGTTATATCAGTCGGATCTGTAAGGTCATCTCTTATATTCATATTCTTAATTTTAAATTTTTGACCCCTCTCTATATTCTTTTATTTATTTATTTGTTTGTTTGTCTTTTGGAAATGCGAAATTAGGATTTCAAAGTTTTAAATTCTTCTTGATGGAAGATGGTAGAAAGCAAGGTGGGCAAGTTTTACTTAATTTTGACTTAAAGATTTTTGTTGCAGGTCATAGAGGACTCGTTGGTTCTCATATACTTGATTCCCTGAAACAGAGAGGGTACAAAAATTTTGTTTTGAGGACAAAAAGCGAATTAGATCTCAGGAGTCAGTCTGACACTGAGAATTTTTTTGCGATTGAAAAACCAGATTGGGTCTTTCTTGCTGCTGCAAAAGTCGGAGGCATTTTGGCAAACTCAACCTATAAGGCAGAATTCATATACGATAACCTTGCGATTGCTTTGAATATTATACATTCTGCTTTCAAATTTGAAGTAAAAAAACTCCTGAATCTGGGGTCATCTTGTATATATCCTAAATTTTCTCCTCAGCCTATGAAAGAGGAGTATTTACTTTCGGGGTATCTTGAACCGACAAATGAACCTTATGCTATTGCGAAAATATCTGCTATAAAGCTTGTCAGATATTACAACGAAAGATATGGAACAAATTTCTTTTCTGTTATGCCAACTAATTTATATGGTCCTCGTGATAACTTCAATCTTGAAACTTCTCATGTTATTCCAGCTCTTATAAGAAAATTTCATCTTGCAAAACTTCTGCAAAAAGATGATTTTGAAGGTATAATAAAAGATATAAGAAAGACTCCGTTGGGGTTTGGGCTTGATGAAAAAATAAATTTTGAAGATCAGGACTCAATAAAAAAAGCTCTTTCATTTTGTGGAGTGGAGAAAGATAAGGTAACACTTTGGGGAAGCGGTGAAGTCTTCAGAGAATTTTTGTATGTAGAAGATCTTGCGTCATGTTGCGTGTTCCTTATGGAAAAAATCAATGCAGAAGATATAAAAAAACTAAACCAAGACTATTTCGTAAATGTCGGAACAGGAGAGGATTTGAAAATAAAAGAAGTTGCTCAAATTGTCAAAGATGTGGTTGGATTTCAAGGAGAGATATCTTGGGATAGATCAAAACCAGATGGAACTCCGAGAAAATTGCTGGATGTATCTTTGATAAAAAAACTTGGATGGGAACCAAGCATTAGCCTAAAAGATGGAATAAAAAAAACATACTCTTGGTACTTAGAATACGTTTACGGAAATTCTGCATATACTACAAAATGATGGTAAAAAAATAAACGTTTTTTTGCTTTTTGGTTGGAGAAAATCTAACTGATAAAGAATATAAGCGTATCGTGAGTGAAGAGAAAATTATTTTTTCCGAGAGTATAAAAGGGAAATCAGGGGAGTGGATTGAGGAGGAATTTTGCACGAAAGACCTTGAAAAATTTCTTGATGCAATAGGTGAAGAAAATAAATTACACGATTATATAAAAAACGGATGGATTTTTCCGACATTCTTTACTATTTTCAGAAAAGGAAGACCTGACCCTCAGATTAAAGGCTACAAAACCTTTCTTCACGCCGAGCAAGAATACGAAATTTTTTCTTTTCCCAAACTAGGTGAGAAAGTAAAATACAGAACAAAAATCAAAGATGTATACAAAAAGACAAGTAAAAAAACCGGAAAAGATATGGTTTTTGTTGTTTTTGAAACCGAATTTTATTCTGGTGAAAATCTTATCTGTATAGGTAGATCAACTCTGGTTTTTTTGTGAAAATAAAATCTCTCTTCAAAAAAACAAGATTTTGATTTATGATGGTAGTTTTTGCGTTTTTGTTTTTTGCTCTTACATTAGACGAGGCGGTAAAAATAGCCGTTGAAAATAATCTTTCTATCTCTTCCCAAAAATACTCTCTTAAAGATGTTGAATATACAGCAAGGGCTGCTTGGTCTTATGTACTTCCGAGATTAGTTATTGACTCGTCTTACAGAAGAAACCTTGAACTGCCCGAAGCTCAAATAGGTATGCAAAAAGTAAAGGTAGGAAAACCAGATCAAACTCAAATTACTCTTTCTTTGGTTCAATCTCTACCTATTGATGGTTCTGCATGGTATCTCAAAGAATCTCAAAAATATTCTTATGATTCACAATACTACTCTTTTTTAGCTTTCAAAAATGAAATTATTTTCAGAGTTGTAAATTTTTACATCACGATCTCTAAACTCTTGCTCTCTCAAAATATAGCAAAAGAAAATTTGGATAGGATGAAGAAGAATTATGAGGTTGCTCAGAACCTTTTCTCAGCGGGTCTCATTCCGGAAGTTGATCTCACAAGAATAGAAACATCTTTGTATGAAGCTCAACTTCAACTTAAAAATATAGAAATTCAGCTCCATCAGAACTTACAAAATTTTCTTCTGGTCATAGGCAAAGATGATATAGATCCTATTCCTTCTCAATCTATTGATGAACTCATTTCTATTTTTGATCCTTTCGGATTTTTTGACTCAATAACACGAGAAAAAATAGATATGGAAAATTCTCCCGATATCTCATCTGTAAAATTTAGGGTTCTGCAATTAGATAGACTTTCAAAAGCTCAAAGAGGACAGCTCTTTCCTCAAATATCCTTTGGGTTTTCTCTCATAAACTCTTTCGGTTCTTTTATTGAACAAAGAAATATACCTGTTTTATCTGTTGGAGCAAATTTGACTTTTGATTTTGGCGGAACTTACCACAACTATCTTGCATTAAAGCAAAGAAAAATATCCGTTGAGTTTCAGCTTGAAGATTTGAAAAGACAAAAAATTAAGAGCTTGGAAATGGTTATCAGAGAGTATGAACTTGTAAAAAGCAGGCTTGAACTCGCTCAAAGCAGGTTCGCATCAGCTGAAAAATCCTTGAAATCAGCGGAAGAACTTTTCAGATATGGGAAACTAACTTCTGTTGACCTTATGGATTATGAGTTACAATATGAAAACGCAAAATTTGATATCATATCGGCAAAAGCTGATTTATTGCTCCTTATGTGGAGAACTATTTACTTGACAGGACAATTAGAGCAGTTTTTCATTTCGAAAAATCAAGTCGGAAAAAAGTCTAATTCATAATTTTTAAATCATAATTATGTAAAATTCCTTTTGTTATGAAAAGTAGAATTTATTCTGTTTCCTTTCTTTTTGTTTTCGTTTCTTCTATCACATTTATCGTTTCTTCTATCACGTTTACTTTCTGCTCTTCCTCTACTACTGATTCTAAATCAAGTGAAGATTATAAGTTTGTTCAGAGGTTAAATCTCATAAGAGTTGGGATTTCAAAAATGACATGGGAGCTTTACCTCGGTACAGGCGGGTACCAAAAATTGGAAGAAAAAGTTTTGGGGTCTTTTGACTTTTCTCCTTCTGGTATTGAATCTGGTATTGAAAATCAGTTTGTTTCAGCTAAATTAGAAAAAAAAGATGGTTTTGATGTTATTTATGTTAGGTCAAAACTTTCTGACTTTGATTTCAAGCAAGATATTTTACCTTTTGTAGAGCTTGAATTTAATTGTGGTGATAAAGAAAGATTTTTTGGTTTCGGATCGTGGGCGGATTATGCTGACGCAACGGGAAGAAAAAGACTAATATACACACAGGAACAACATGTTGGGGGAGAAATGACATATGACGGAAAAATAGTAGATAATCCATGGCCTTTTGGTGAATTACTAACTTATTTTCCTGTTCCATTTTTTGTTTCTTCTCAAAACTACGCATTTTTTGTCACGGGATTTGACCCTATCGTTTTTTCCATATGTGAAGACGGAAAAGTATGGAAGGTCAAAGTTTTCAATAATTCTGCGACATTTTTTGTTTTTGGCTGGAAAGAAAAACCTCTCGAAGCAATTGAAAAATTTACCGCAATTGTAGGTAGACAAAAAACTCCTCCGATATGGACTTTCGGAAACTGGATAGATGCAATAGGAGGTCAGCAGAAAGTAGAAAGCGTCGCTCTTTTTTTGAGAGAGAATAAAATCCCTTCTTCTGCTATATGGACAGAAGATTGGGCAGGTGGTTTCAGGAGAACAGAAGATATATACACAATAGAAGGTTGGGATGAAGAACCATCTTATGAGCTTTATCCAGATATAAAATCTTTATCGGCAAAGCTTCACTCATTGGGATTTAGATTTCTAGGATATTTCCACCATGTTATCGGAAAAAATAAGAAAGCTTTTTCATATTTTCAACAAAACGAACTTTTGCTGAAGGGAAAAGATGGAAGAACAAGATTTGTTTTCTTTATTCCGGAAGCCCAAGATGTTGGTTTGCTTGACCTTGAAAATCCGAAAACCAGGGAAGCTATAAAATCTATAATGGGTAAAATTGCAGCTCTTGGATTTTCCGGATGGATGGCTGACTTCGGAGAATGGGTAACTCCTGATATGATTTCATTTTCAGGTAAAACGGGTTGGCAACTTCATAACCTTTATCCATATCTTTGGGCAAAACTCAACAGAGAATTTTGGGAAGAGTTCTCCCCATCTGATTTTGTCTTCTTTTCAAGATCTGGATTTACTGGTTCTTGGGTGTTTTCTCCTGTTGTTTGGCAAGGAGATCAGAACACATCCTTTGAAAGACTCGATGGTTTAGGTTCGGTTATACCTCTGATTACATCTTTGGGATTTGCAGGAGTTCATAGTGTAGGACCAGATATAGCAGGGTACACATCGGGAGTTTTGAGCCCAAATTCAGATAAAGAGCTTTATATAAGATGGACATCTTTGTGTGCATTTTTGCCAGTATTCAGAACTCATCACGGAGTCACACCTGAAAAAAACTGGAGATTTACAAAAGATAGCGAGACACTTTCTATTTTCAGAAAATACGCTCAAATTCATATTAAACTTGCTCCTTTCTTTTTTAAGCTCGCAAAAGAAGGTGAGCAAAAAGGTTATCCCGCAGTAAGGCATATATTTTTGGAGTATCCAGACGTCGTCCAATTCATACCTGAAAAGTTAGAGGTTATAGAGCAAGAGTTCTTGCTTGGAGGAAAAATTTTGGTTGCTCCAATCGTAAAAAGAGGAGAAGCAAAAAGAGAAGTTTTCTTACCTCCGGGTAAATGGATTGATTTTTTCTCTCAAAAAGAGTTTGATGGGGAACAGAAAGGGAAATTTTTAGAAGTTGAAATACCTTTGGGAGAGATTTTTGTTCTTGTGAAAAAAGGTGAGTGTCTTGAGGTTTTTGACCCAGTTCCAGATACATTAAATCAAACTCAAAATGCTCAAATATTAGGTATAGATGATGTTCAAATAAAGGAAATTTGTTTTTGATAAAGTAAATTTGTTTTTAAATCAGTTTTTTGATAATCGTTTTTTTGATGAGCATCTTGATGAGCATATAATCATTATTTTTTTCTTTCCTGAAAAAGATATTTTCTATTTATTTTTTATATACCAGTTGTGAGTTTGTTCAATGTAAAGTTCTGGTGTAAATTTTGGGAAACATTCATTAAACCCTTTATAGTATTTTCCCAAATTTTTCCAAAAAGTATTATAAATTTAGTATACCGTAGAACAGGTTTAGAAGTTTTTTCTGAAAGATTTGGGGATTCACTATAATTTAGAATATTATGCGGGTAATGTATAGTGTATATAACGATGAGAAAGCTTTTGAGCTTTTCGTGAAAACTTTTAACATTAGGGTAAATCATCAGGACAGATTTTCTCTTCTAAAAGATATTTTGAAAGCCTTCTCAAAGATTCCTTATGAGAACATTACAAAACATGAGTTTTATAGGGAGTTTATTTATCCATATGACATTATGAAAAATTTCGTTTTGTATGGGGCGGGTGGAACTTGTTTTCCTCTCATTTATTTCCTCAAAAGAATTCTTGATTTTTTTGGTTTCAATTGCTTTATAAGTCTCGCAGATAGAACATACGCTCCCTCATCTCACTGTGTAGTTTTCGTTCGGGAAAAAGATGATATTTTTCTTGCTGATGTAGGTTTTTCTATTTTCGTTCCCGTAAAGATTGAATATCCTAAAACCTTGATTAGTCTAAATCAGGGGAAGCTTGAATTTGTGTTGGAAGGTGATAGATTAGACGTTTTCTCTGTTTTTGATAACGGTCATAAAAAATTCAGATACTCTACTTATTTGAAGCCTTGTTCTTATGATGATTTCTTTTCTGCTTGGGAAAAAACTTATGAATTTGAAATGATGAACCATCTTATAATAGTCAAAGAAAAATCAGATGAGTTAATATATGTGAGAGATAACTTTGTTCATTTTATAAAAAATGGGGTATCAAAAAATCTGAAAATGTCCATTGATGATGTTAGAAAAATTGTTGTTTCTCTTGGAATTGAAGAAAGGATTTTTGATAAAGCTGTTTCAAATTTAGGGTTAAAGGAAAAAGAAATTTGAATCGTTATGTATTTGAATATCGGTTATATAATATGGGTTATATAATATGTCATATCCTAAAGAACCGGATCCTGTCAAGTTTTTTGTTGCTATTTTATTTTCGGATGAGGAGAGTTTTATTAAAGCAAAATATCTGATGACAGAGTATTTCGGCAGATTTGACTTTGAAAGTGAAGTAAAAAAATTTGATGTCTCAAATTACTACAAAGATGAGATGGGAGAAAACATCTTCAGAACTTTTATATCTTTTGAGACTTTAAGAACGCCTGATTTTCTCGTTGAAATGAAATTGAAAAGTGCAGAGATTGAAATAAAATTAGCTTACGAAGGTAAAAAAAGAAGAGTCAATATAGATCCAGGTTATATTGATTTTTCTAAGGTTATACTTGCAACATTTAAAGGTGCCGGCTCAAAGATTTATCTTGCAAAAGGTGTTTGGGCAGATTTTATCTTACGATATGAAAAGGGAACATTTCATTCTTTCCCTTGGACATTTCCAGATTTCAGAGATGGACGATATAACGAAATCCTCATTAGTATAAGAGATTTATATAAGGAACAGATGAAGGAGTTGAAAAAAGCTCATTTTTGAGTTATCTCTCTGAAAGGAAAAAGTTTTTTTCTTTTTTCTTCATATTCTTTTATTTTATCTTCATATTTCAGTGTTATAGCTATTTCATCGAGACCTTCAACTATGTACATTTTTCTTACTGGATCCATTTCAAATTTTGTTGAGAATCCGAAGTCATCGTAAATAACTTGTTCTTCAATATCAACAGTAAGATAGTAATGTTTATTTTGTTTTTCAAGTTCATATACTTTTTGAAACAATTGATCTACTATTTCCTCCGGGAGAGTGATAAGTGCAAGACCATTTTTGAAAGCATTATTGTAGAAAATATCGGCGAACTTTGGAGATATTATTACTCTGAAACCGAAATCGTATAGCGCCCATACTGCATGTTCTCTTGAACTTCCTGTACCGAAATTTTTTCTTGCAAGAAGGATCGTTGATTTTCTGAACAAAGGTTTGTTTAGAACAAAATCAGGATTTGGAGTTCCATCTTCTTTATATCTCCAATCATAAAATAGGAATTCACCAAAACCAGTTCTCTCTATTTTTTTGAGAAACTGTTTAGGTATTATTTGATCTGTATCAACATCAGTTCTATCTATCGGTGCAACTATTCCTCTTATTTTTTTGAGCGGTTCCATCTCTGTATTATTATTCCTCGCTATTTCATTTTTGTTTTTTGTTATTTTTTTTGCCTTTGGGGACTGCTCATTTTTATTAGATTTCCGTTTGCATTCAATTCAAGTAAAAACTTAAAAATTACGATTTTATAAATTGTTCTGGATTTTTAGATAGGTACTAAATTATTTATGATGATAGGTAGTGGCAAAAAGAAATTTGTATCTTTATATGAGCATATAACAAAAATTGCTCTGCCCATTGAGAAATTTATTGGGAAGCCAAAAGATGAAGTAGTAGTTAAAGAATCAACAGAATTGGAAGAACCAAAATCAGAAGTAATTTCAGAAGTAATTCAGGAAGAATTTACCACACTTGATGTTGAAGTTCAAACTCAGCCTGTTGAAACTGTTGAGATTCCACCTGAAAGCTATGAGGTGACGGAGATTTCTCCGGAAATCCAAATACCAGAATATTCTTTGGAAAAGCCAACTACAGAGAAGAGAACTTTTTCGGGTTTTGAGATTTTTGATACTGAATATTCCGATGCTGACCTTGTGAAAAGAATTGAAGTTGAAGAGGAGAAGGTAGAGTCAGAAGAAAGGTTAGAAACATCTGATGAAGTTTTTTCTGAAGAGGTTTTGAGGAGGACGCTAAAAGAAATACTGGAGCAAGGTAGAAAGAGAGTTGAAGGTCAGGAAGATATAAAGAGAAAGATAATTGTAGATCTTGATATAAAAGGTAAGGAAAAGATTTTAAAGAAAGAAGAGATTTTAAAGAAGGAAGAGGTTTTGGGAGTTGAGAAAAAAGGTACTGAATATGAAAAAGAAGTCTCTTATTATGATGCGGAAAAGGTGGGAAATCAGTCTGAAGTTCCTTTGAAAGTTGATGAGCAAAAAGATAAAATATCTTTTATGGAGTCAAGTGAGAAAAAGGTTAGTTCAGATTTTGCTGGAAAAGAATCAAAGAGTAGTAAGCCCTTGATCCAAGATATTATAGATAGAATAAGGGCAGATATAATATCCCGTGCTGAGATTGAAGCAAAGAAGAGAATAGATGAAGCAGAAAGAAAAGCAAAAGAAATAATAGATAATGCATATAAAGAGGCTGAAAAGATAATAAATGAAGCCCTATCAAGAAGCTTAGACATATCAAGGGACATAGAGAAGGAAGCAGAAGAAAGAGGATTTAAGGCTGGATACGATAAAGGTTACGAGGATGGAAAGAATAAAGGATATGAGGACGCCTATAAAAAAACGCTTTCAGATGGAAGATATGCAGTTGAAATGATAAGGAGAATATCAGATGAGTTAGCTTATGCAAAAGAAAGGTTTTCAGATGATTTTCCAAAAATAGTCCTTCATCTTACACTCGTTGCACTCAAAACAATTCTTCTTACAGACAGGATAAAAGATGAGGAGCTAGTTATAAGAGCTCTAAAAGATGCTCTGGATAAGGTAAAAGGTTTTAAAATCGTAAGAATAAGGTTAAACGAAAAAGATATTGAAACAGTAAAAAAATTCTTCCCAATACCAGAAGATATTGATGTCATTCCAGATAATTCAGTTCAGAGTGGTGATGTAAAAATAGATATGAGGGAAGGATATTTTGAATCTTCCATAAAGTGGAGAGAAAAAATAATAGAGGAAGTTCTTAAAGGCGAACTTGAAAATCTTATGAGTGAGAAATCAGTTCAAGATGATAAATCAGTTCAGGAAGAAGTAAAAAGTAGTGAAAATGAGAAATTGGAAGAAAAGTCCTCTGATGATGTAGAAAAAATCTAATCTATCATTAATTCGTTAATTATCCATTCATTAATTAATATCACATTATTTCTCTTATTTTTTCAAGAATTGGTAGATAAACTGTGATTACAAAGAAAATCAAGAATAAAGATGTTACTATAAATAATGTTGGTTCTATTGCTCTTTTGAGGATCTCCATTTGTCTTTTTGTTCTTTCAAGGTAGATATTAGAAATTGTTAGGAATGTTCGAGATAACTCACCTCTTTCAAAAGAACTCAGAAGGTCCTCCTGGAAATCCTTTACAAAGGAAAATGATGGAGTAAGTCCTCTTAAAACTCTTCCAGCTTCAATTTCCATTTCTCTTCTTATTTTTTGGGGCATGATTGATGAGGTAAGGATTAATGCTCTTTGTAGTTCTATACCATTATCCAGGCATATATATAATGCTCTTGTGCATATTGATATTTGTGCTGAACTAAATAGTGTTATTTTTTTTATCTGCGTAGATATAATATATAAGATTGTACCGGCAAATAATATTGATGTCAAAAGATTATTCTGAATATATTCTTTGGTTTTTTCTATCAGGATTATACTTTTTGGGGTTTGAATCCCGAATTCTGCCAACATAGAAGACGTTTCAGGTATAACGAAGATTACAACTATTAAAAAGAAAATAAAAAGTGATATTAATGAAAATAACGGAGTAATTAAAGCGAACTTTATTTCTCTTTCAAGATTTGCCTTTATTTCAAGGAAATTCACAAGGTTTTCAAGGATTTGGATAAGTTTTCCGGTCTCTTCTCCTATTTTTATGTTTTGGATTATAAAATCTGGGAAACCGGTTAGCCTCAAAGCTTTTGAAAGTTCCAAACCTCTCTCTATGTATTCATTTATTATGCTTCCACCTTTTATTTTTTTTAGAGAGCTTTCTATCTTGAATCCAGAAGAAAGATAAAGATATAACTCTTTTAGAAATTTTAAATGGTCTATTCTATTTTTTATCCTTTCCATTTTTTCTCTTTTCTATTTTTCTTTTCCGTATAATTTTTATTTTTCTGTTCTTTTTTATTATTCTTATTCTTATGACTTGTGCGAACTATTCGGAACAGTTTCTTTCTACTATGAAAAACTGATTTATTTTAGCAGTAGTTTTCGGTCCTATTCCTTTTATTTTTTCAAGTTCTTTTATATCATCAATTTGTATAGAGCTTATATATTCGTAAATTTTTTGGGCTTGGCTTTCTTTAAATAAGATTTTCAACATATCAAAAACTTCTTCTCTCTGGCAGTTTATTGGTATTTTTTCACCACACAGGAATTTAAAAATTAAGTTCTCTTTTGAGGGACATTTTTTTTCTCCCCATTCGTTTGTTATTATTGTGTAAGCTGAAACTAAAATAATCAGTATAAAATTTCCACGATTTATTTTTGTGTCTGAATTCATTATTTTTCAGTTATTCATTTTTGTTTCTTTACTCTCAAATTTTTCTCTATCAAATATATTTTTCTCTTTTTTTTTCTCTTTTTGATTTTGTCTATCAGGTTCTTTTTATGCTGTGGGAAATTTTTATGATGTGGGGGGATAAACAATATTTGCTTGAAATGTTATTCTGCTATCAAGTTTTGTTTTATTTGAAGCAATCAGATAGCCATATCAATTAAAATTTGGTGATATTAATTGAAAGTTTAAGCGTAAAGCAATAAATAAATAAAAAATTATTTTACTCCGATATATTTTTGATTGAAAGGATTAAATTTTAATTTGTAGGGAGGTATACAGAGGATATGAGAAGATTTCCTGATCTTACAAGTATATTAGGGTTGATGGCGATTTTCTTTGCTGTTTTCTTTGGCATATCAATAGAGGCTCATAGTATAAATGATCTTCTTATATTTTTCTGGGGTAAGGAGCGAAGGGCAATCAAAGGAGGAACTATCAATAATAGCAAAACAAATGTCTGAAACAATTGATCATAGCATCAGAGTGTGGGCTGCATGGTTTATAGTTATAGGAGGAACAATTGCTGCAACCTTTACAGCATTTACATGGGGGCAGTTTTCAGAGGTTTTGAGAATTTTTAGGAGCTTTATCTCTACAAAAAAATATAATAATTTGCAACTCATAGAAAGCTTTACTGAATATGCAAGGAGAATAAGAAGAGAAGGCGTTAAGATTTTAGAGCAGGTCATAGATGAGGTAGAACATCCTTATATGAAAAGAGGACTGAGAGCTGTTGCCGATGGTTTGGATTATGAAGCTGTTGAAAGAATTCTTGACGCAGAACTTGCGGTTATTCAAGAAAGGCATACCATCGGTCAGAAGATATTTGACTTTGGTGCGATGTGTGCTCCTTCATTTGGACTTGTCGGAGCAGTTTCAGGTCTTATAAGAACTCTCATTAACCTTGACGACCCTTCAAAGGTTGGACCAGGGGTTGCCTTGGCTTTTGTCGCCACCTTCTACGGTATTCTTACAGCTTATGGGTTTTTCACTCCTATAAAAAGTAAGCTTGAAATGAAGCATGCAGAGGAAATGATCACTTTACTACTCATAAGAGAGGGTGTTTTAGCACTTGCAAAAGGAGAACCACACATAGTTGTTGAAGAAAAGCTCAAGGGGTATGTCACCGGTAAAGAAAGAGAAGCATTGGAGGGGAGGGCAGCTGTCTGATGGAAGCTTTGAAGAAAGCAGAAGGTGGGGGCGGGGGAGAACATGCTCCAAGATGGGCTATAATATGGCTTGATATGATGAATTCTCTTTTAGCCCTATTTATCGCTATGTTTGCTTTTTCGGAACCAAAGAGAACAAAAATTATCTCTATTTTCATGTCTTTAAGAGAATCTTTGGGGGTCATGACAGGTGAACCTTTTCCGGAGAAGAAAATTGAAGCTATGATATCTACCCCGGGTCTTGGTCCGTTGTCTGGAAAACCTACGGGCTTTCTTATGAGTGCTATTGAGGAGATAAAAAAGGAGGTTGAAACCGGTGCTGAACAAAGGGGATTACTTTTTAGAGTTTATGGAACTCAGGAGGGACCAGTTGTATCTTTACCTTCTGACATACTTTTTGAGCCTGGTAGTGCAGAGCTTTCTTTGAAGGGTGAGAAGGTAATCTCAATATTAGCAAAGTATATCTCTGCTATTCAAGGGAATATTATTGTTGAGGGNCATACAGANGATATACCAATAAGATCGGAGAGATATCCATCAAATTGGGAGCTCTCTTCTGCGCGAGCTTCAGNGGTTGCGCGGCTTCTTGAAAAATACGGCGTCCCGCACGATAAAATAACAGTCGTCGGATATGCCGATACTAAACCTATCTTACCTAATATTTCTCCTGAAAATAGAGCGCAAAATAGGAGGATTGAAATAAAACTAAAAGATATAGTTTATTGATATGTATTATTGATATGTATTTATTATTGAATTGATATGCGAGGTTAAGTTTTTATGTAAAGTATATTTTGAGATGAGCAAAANTTTTGAAAATTTTTTTGAAATGAATATCAAACAAAAAACATAAAAAAATAAAATTTGCGATAATTTTTCTATTATGGAAGAGAAGGAAACAATTGAGATAATAGAAGATATAGGGGCTGGTGGGGAAGAAAAGAGGAAGAAAGGTTTACCTAAAATAAGGATACCCCCGATTATTCTATATATCCCTATTGTTGCAATAGTTGCTGTTGCTGGATATTTTGGGTATAAGGAGTTTTTTGGGGGGAAAAAGGCAAAGGAAGAAGTTGAAGTAGCAAAGGTCGTTGCGAAAAAAGGAATTATGATCCCAGGTCCATCTTTGGTTGTTAATTTGTCAGATGTTAATTTGCCAAGATTCCTTAAGGTTTCCATGATATTTGAGGTGGATAGAGGTATAACTGTGGCAGAAGTTAATGAGAAGGATGCTATAATAAAGGATGCAATTATTGGTTTGCTCTCTTCAAAAACTATGGCTGATATAAGGGGATATGAAGGACAAAATCTTCTCAAAGAAGAACTCATTTCAAGAATTAATGCAATTTTGGAAACGGGGAATGTCATAAATATATACTTTACAGAATTTATTGTGCAGTGAAAGTATAAAAACTGCTTACTATTATAAGCAGTAGCTGACAACTACATCTCTTTCAATAAAAAGCATATAAGAATCGGTTTTGGAACAATAGACTTTAAAAAAGAAAGAAAGAAAAGAAGGAAAGAAAGAAAAATAAAAGCTTTACCTATTTGTGAAATTATTCTTTCAAAAAATTAAAATTTTTCTATTATGATTGAGAAAAAAACTCCCTCAACTCCCGGAGTGATGGAAGAAGATAAGGAAAAAGGCGAAATGGAAGAAGAGAAGAGAAAAAGTAGAGGGGAGGAGGTTGCACCGGCACAGCTTTTATCACAAGANGAANTTGATGCTCTGCTAAGAAGTTTGAAAGGTGGGGAAATTCCTTTAACTGTTCCCGGGGAAGGGGAAAGAAANGAGGTTGCGGAAAAATATCCCNGNTACGATTTTAGGAAGGTAGGACGTTTCATTTCAAAAATGAGGCTCCCTTCACTTGAAGTTGTACATAGAAGATTTGCTACTGATGCGCGTTCTATTTTATCAGCAACACTACAAAAAATAATAGATGTCAGTATGTTAGATGTCACTGTTGGTGAGTTTGGGTCTTTTATTGATAATGTTCATTTGCCGGCTTCTTTTGTTGTTATATCTCTGAAACCCCTTAGGGGATTTGCTCTAATTGTTATAGAAGGACCTCTTGTGCTTTCAATGATAGACATTTTACTTGGTGGTGTCGGGAGACCTCTCAAAGCAGAAGGAAGGGAATTCACAAGGATAGAGCAAAGGCTTCTCAGAAGGGTTATTTCTACTTTACTCAAAGTTTATCAAAGTTCCTGGGAACCTATAATTCAGCTTGAACCTGAAATTGTACGTCTTGAAAGCCATCCTCAATTTGCAATGATAATACCTGAGACAGATCTTATAGTTTCAACGAGATATGAGGTTGATTTGGGTATGGTTACAGGAAGAATGTACATAGGTATCCCTTATTCTATTTTGGAACCAATAAAGGGGCAGCTTCAGAGCCGTTATCAACCATCGGGTTTGGAGATTGATGAAAAATGGCTGGAAAGACTTATAAAACGCCTTTCCGAGTGTCCAGTATCTTTGAGAGTTGAGCTTGGAAGAGCAAGGCTCACTTTGAGAGAACTACTCGCATTAAAAGCAGGAGATGTCATAAGGCTAAANGCGGAACCCGATCAACCTTCTGCTCTTGTATATGTTCAAGATGTGCCAAAGTATGTGGGATTGCCTGGAATTCTGAATGAGTCAAAAGCTATTATGGTAACCAAAGTCATACGAAGCGAAGAAGAAGCAAGAGAAGAGGTGCTCAGGAGAATTGTATTTTAGCAAAATTGTTTTTTACTTTAAATTCTTGGTTTCATTTTTAAAATTATAGTCAATTTTCTTGTATAAAATTTTAGATCTTACGAAAGTTTTTAATTCTGCTAATATGCGCAGACAAATTTTATTTTTCCTATTGATACAATTGCTTGTGGGTCATTTTTATTCATGCTCTGAAAAGAAATCTCAAAATCAAGGATTTTCTATACCAGAAAATATCCAGAAGGAAGAAATTGCAACGGGAGGTTATTCTGCATATATATTTATCGATAAAAATGGAATTCCTTACATAAAGGCTAATTCAATCAAAAATGGTCTCTTTGCTCTGGGATATATTATGGCAAAAATGAGATATGCTCAACTTGACCTCTTGCGCGTTGTCTCCAATGGCATGGTATCTTCTATATTAGATATAGATGAAGCAAGGAAAATTGACTCTCTTACGATAAGGACTTTGCTTAATCCCTCATCTGGTAAGCTCGTGCCAGATTTACAGTGGGAATTTTTACAAGAGCAAAGACCAGATGTTGCTGAGATTTTTAATGCTTTTGTTGAAGGTGTAAATTTCTATATAACCAGGTTGTCGCAAGGAAAAGAGAAAGTTCCACCTGAGTNCGAGGCTATACTTTCGGTGAGGAATCCAAAGAATAATCCAGAGAAATTTTTCTTTACTCCTCAGCAAATATTAGCTATTGCTCGTTTTTTTGAGTGGTATCTTACCGGTGAGGGAGACCTTGCTCTTGATACTTTGAGGCAAGCTCTGAAAAATTCAGTCAGTGCTGAGATATATCAAAGGTATTTCAACGAGATGCTCACTGCGAGAGCAGGTGTGGATATTTTCACTTTGCCATCACCGCGACTTTTGAAAAAAGAGGAGCAGGTTGTGTTGAATTTAATTGATATCTTCTTTACATTCTTCTCTCCCCGTAAAGTCGGGAGCAACAACTGGGTCATATCTTCTACTTTGACTACTTTGGGAGTTCCAATTGTTGCAAATGACCCACATTTACCTTTATTTAATCCTCCTCTTTGGTTCCCTTGGAAAGGGGATTTCAGTGGGAATTTAATAGAGGGATTTGCTCTTGCGGGAATTCCCGGGATACTTTCTGGAACCAACGGTAAAGTTGCTTGGGCTGTAACAAATGGAGGTTATGATTCTCTTGATATATGGAAAGAGNTTATAGCCAAGGATACAAAGTGCGCTTCTGGATTTAAAGCTCTACATAACCCATCCTTGCCGGATGACGACGAGTGTATTTTAGAATCTACTCAGAAAATAGGTTCTGGAAGGCAGATAAAAATTTTCTATTGCCCAAAGCACAGCGTCATATTAGATGAATATGAGAAAGCTATCTTGGGAAATTTTAGAGTTGAACCTTATCTTAATGAAGGAGAATTTTTGACTTTCAGGTGGAATGGTCATGAAGTTTCAAGGGAGGTTCTGGTTTATTTGGACATACTTCTTTCCGAGGATGTTCAAAGTTTTTTGAGATCTGCTTCTGATTTCGAGGTTGCGCCGATAAATTTTGTCATTGCTGACCTCAAAGGCAATATTGGTTANTCTACTTTCGCTTTGCTCCCGGATAGGAATTGGGATAGATATTCTTTTCCTCCTATTTNCGTTCTNCCAACCGATGGCTGCTGTGATTGGAAGGGNTGGGTTGAAAAAAACAAATTCCCTCATGTTATCAATCCTCCAAAAGGGTTTATTGTTACTGCAAATAATGATTTACCTGGATATACGAAAGATGGCGATCCGTTTAACGACGATGTTTATCTTTTCTGGTCTTATGACCCGGGTTATAGAATTGCAGAAATAACTTTTATGATTGAGGAGAAAATAAAATCAGGAAAGATTTCTCCAGATGACATCAAAGATATTCAACATGACACCGTCTCATATTGGACAAGAAGTGTTTTACCATTTGTCGTTGAAAATCTCAAAAAATACTCGCAATCTATGAATGAATTAGAATCTAAATCTTTTTCTTTACTTTTATCTTGGGATATGACCTGTAAATCGGGCTTTAAGCTTTATGACCTTGAAGAATTTTCTTTCTCGGAAGTTTCTGATGTTGATGTGAGAAAGAATTCATCTGCTTGTACTATTTTTTGGGTTTTCGTTACAAAACTTATCAAAAATACCTTTGAAGATGAGTTCTTTGTTGCTGATATTTCTTCTATTCCACCTGAGTTTGAAGATTTCCTTTTAAAGCAAATTTATTTCTCTGCTACTGGTACAAGCAAGCAAGACTTTTTTGATGATGTAAGAACAGAACAAAGGGAGACGGCAGGAGACATTATTTATAGGAGTTTTGTTTATGCTGTTTCTTATCTTTCAGCTAATTTTGGTTCTGAACCTCAAAGTTGGTTGTGGGGTAAGCTGGGTAAGATGAAGCTTTATCATTTTGTTTCTGTTGCAGATTTATCTATTTATGATATCGGTCCTTTTCCTATTGATCTCGGTCCGGTGGCACCTGCTGTTGCGTGGATATATTTGGTGACCGATGATCCTAAAAAATCATTTATAATGACGGGGGGACCATCTATGCGTTCTGTGGCATATCCTGATTCTTCTGGGGTTTTTTCTATTGAATTTGCGTTCCCAGGCGGAGTTGCAGGATTTGGTGAAGGTACCCTTACTAAACCTGTCAAAGCTTCTCATTTTACAGATCTTATTCCGACCTACTATGGGGAAAGTTATATAAGGTTTGGAAAATTTGATAAATTAGAAGAGATGGAGAAAGTTTTTATCCTCGGAGAAGGTCAGAAATAAATTTTAGTGCTTTATCGATTGTAGTTTTTATATTGTTGTGTTCTTTTTCTATTTTTTCTATGGTGTCAAAAATTTTNTTCGTTTCCGACCTTATTGAGTAGATGATACTCTGAAATTCCATTTTGAAGTTTCTGTATTTTTCAAGGATTAATTCAAAGTTTTTTGATATGTTCTCACATTTTTTTTCCATTTCTTGGGATTTTAAACTCAGATCTTGAAGATCTTTTATTACTTCTTCAAATGATGTGTATATTTCATGTTTTTTATTTTCTATCTTGGGTAAGGTTTGGGATAATTTTTTTAGGAATTCNTCTGTTTCATTGATTCTTGAAGATAATTGTTTCATATTCAGGATAAGTTCAGATGAACTTTTCGTTATATCTGCTGCTAATGTAGTTATATCTTCTTCTATTATGTCTTGAACACTTTTTATTAATCCTGATATATCTGATAGTATATCTTTTATCGCTCCATCTTCTGAGAATGATAAGTATTCGTTTTCTATTCTGTTAGCAATCTTGCTAATTTCTTTTATATTATTTGATATTTTTGTTATTTCATCAATTGTTTCAGACATTTGTTTTGCTATTATTGATAGTTCCTCCTTTGATTGCCCTTCGCTCCTTACCGCTATTATCGTTGTATTCACAGAAAGTATCACTAATCTTTTTCTAATCTTTTCAATATCATCTTGCAGAGAAATAAATTTGTCTATATCTGAAGAGATTTTTTCTATTATGCTTACAAATCTTTCCGATTTTTCTCTCAGTTTCTCTAAAAATTCGTCTAGTTTCTCTATATTTGATTTTGCAAAGTCTATTTTCTTTGATAGCATAACCTCTTTTAGAGACATTCTTTCATCGTAGTGAATATCTCTTTGGTGTGTTCTTGTAGCAATTCTTACATTTGAAAATTCTGTTATTTGAGATATAACTTCATTAACTTTATCTTTTATCCTTTTTATTTCTTTCGTTATAGCATTCAATTTATGATAAATTGGTTCTATTGGCTCTGTTGGTAATGGGTTTTCTGCTTCAATATCTTTTGATATTATTTGATTTATTCTGGTTATAGATGTTTTGAGTTTCCTTATTTCCTCTTGTGTTTTATGAATGCCCGTTCTTGTATCGGNGAGCATGGAATATATTTGCAAGGCTGATTGTCTTACCTCTTCTTGAGTTTTTGAGTATTTATTTGATATGTCTTCGATTTCATAAGATTGTTTTGAAATGATAGATGATATTCTGAAAAACTCATCATCTGTAATAATAATTCTTTTTTCACTATCGCGTATTGCTCTTGATATATATCTACCTATTGATATGTTTACAAGTAGTATTGATAATCCGCCAAGAATGAGTGATATAATTATGAATGGTAAAATCTCGCTTTTTATTTTATCTTCAACCCATATCATCGGAACAATATAACCTTCTATTGTTCTGCTATCTTTTTCTCTAAAAATGAATATAGCAGGGGACAAATAATCGAAAAGGAAACCTTCTTTTATCTCGATTTTTTCTTCTATTGCGTCAAATATTTGCTTTTCAAAAGGTAAATTTTTTAGGTTATCCCTTGATACTTCCCATTTTACACTATACGGTATATTTTCTCCTCGCGAGAAAGAATTGAAAATTTCTTTTGCTTGAATTTCTTTTATTGACCTTATTGTTGTTTCAAGATGATAAATAAAGAATATTGGAGAAATCAAAAATATTATTGATATTATTCCTCCAAGTATCTTTACCCTTAAAGGTATGTTTGCAATGTATAGGGTTTCTTTTAAATATGTTTTTGGTAATATAATTTTTTCTGAAAGTGCGGAACNTATCAAAGTTGAAGTAACAAAAGCGGATGGGAAAGAAACAGATATGATAGAAGAAACATATGCTATTGATANATGAATATCGCCTATATCTTGAAAATGTATTACCACTGGGGTCAAGATTGCTGCAAGAAAGAATGATAATATAGAGAATATAAACGTGAATTGAGCTGCTGATGATACTTTCTGTGATATTTCCGATAGAGCATCATCAGATTTTGTTGTTCTTTTCATTATTTCATTAATTTCACTTATTAAGTCCCTTACTTTTATCCACAATATGACTGCAAAAATCAGTAGTATAGAAAGATAGACTGCAAGAAGTGGGGGGAGAGTTTTTGAAAGGAAGAGACTTATGAATTTCCACCAATTAAACCTCACGAGCGTTATAATTANACCTATGATTAATCCTGTGCTTATTATAAAAACCAAAGATATTATGAAGGAAATAAATACTTTTTCTCTTATTTCTTTTTCCAAGTCTTCATTCTCGTAATAATTTTTCTCTTTCTCCTCTAATTTTTCCTCTCTTTTGTCTAATTCATTTTCTAGTTTTTCCTCCCTTTCTTTCTTTTTTCCTTGCCAGAACACAAAATATAGTTTAAAAAGCTTTTTTCGAAAATCCAAATCTTAAAAATAAACAAATCTGAAAAATAAAACTTTCTTTTATGAACATCACCATAAAATGNCAGTTTTCTATGCTGTCCTGTTTCGTACTAATAAATAGATTTATCCTTGTTTTCTGAATGGCGTTGTTGAAGGTTTATTCACTATAATTAACGGTACTTCAAAAGTATAGTTCAAAAGTATAGTAAGCTAAAAATTTTGGAAAAAGATTATTTTTGATTTATAATATACTAAATACATTAAATTATGCCAAGATCTTTGAAGAAAGGACCTTTTGTTGATGATCATCTTATTGAAAAGATCTCTGCTCTTCGGCCGAAAGTTTTGAGGGGGGAGAAGGTGGTAATAAAAACATATTCCAGAAGATCAACTATAATACCGGAGATGGTTGGATTCACGATTGCTGTTCACAATGGTAGAACATTTATTCCCGTTTATATAACAGAGGAGATGGTCGGTCATAAGCTCGGAGAATTTTCCTTTACAAGAACTTTCAGAGGGCATCCNGACAAAGTAAAAAAAGTAGAAATAAGAAAGCCAGGAGAAAAATAGATAAAATTTTGGAGGTATATATAATATGAGGGGAGTTCAGGCAGATGCTTATGCAGTTTTGAGGTATGCAAGGTGTTCCCCAAAAAAGACTTGGTTTGTTGCATCTTCTTTAAAAAACAAGAAAGCATTAGAAGCTTTGGACCTGCTTAAATTTATGAGAANTAAGCCAGCAAGGTATATAGAGAAAGCTTTGCGTTCTGCGATAGCTAATGCTGAACATAACTTCAACATTCCAGCAAATCAACTTTATATAAAATCAATAGTAATAGGTAGGGGACCATATTTGAAGAGGTGGAAACCGTCTGCTTACGGAAGGGCTTTGCCTATTTTGAGAAAGACCACTCATATTTTTGTTTATCTTGAAAGGAAATTGGAATAGTAAATGAAAAAGGGAGGAGAGCATAGTTATGGGACAAAAAACACATCCGATAGGTTTTAGGTTAGGAGTAAATAAAAGTTGGAATTCAATATGGACNGCTCCGACAAAGCAAGATTACGCTCGCTTACTCCATGAAGACCTAAAAATAAGGGATTGGATAAAGAAAACATATTATAACGCTGCGATAGATAAGATAATANTAAAAAGAATAATGGATAGAATCTTCATAGAAATACACTGTGCGAAAATCGGAATAGTTATAGGAAAGAAAGCTGCTGGTATAGAAAGAATNAAAAACTTTATCTCGCAGGTTTCAAAAATACCAAAAGATAATATTTCTGTTGATATAATAGAGATAAGAAATCCGGATCTTTCCGCTCAACTTATAGCTGAAAATATTGCCTCGCAGATGGAAAAGAATATTCCATATAGGCCTGCAATGAAGAGAGCAGTTGCTTCTGCTCTTCGGGCTGGTGCAAAAGGTATAAAGATAAACTGTGAGGGAAGATTAGGAGGNGTAGAAATTGCCAGAGCGGAATGGATCTTGCAGGGAAGATTGCCCTTGCAAACAATAAGAGCCGATATAGATTATGGTTTTGCCGTAGCAAAAACTAAATGGGGAACAAACGGTGTCACAGTTTGGATATTTAAAGGTGAAATTCTCGGTGGGGGAGTCGTGAGATGAAAAATTTTATTTTCAACCTCAGAACAAAAGTTGTAGTCGGTAAAGACACTATAAATGAAATCCCAGTAGAGCTTGACAGATTGGGAGTAAGTAAAGTTCTCATAATAACAGATAAAATAATTTCTGAAAAGACAGATATAATAAATAAAATAAAAGAAGTTCTTGATGGAAGGAAAAAATATGTTTTGTTTGATGATGTAAAACCAGATTCTGAATGTTCAATAGTAGATAGAGCTTTTGAAATTGCGAAAAGAGAGTCAGTTGATGGTCTTTTGAGCGTCGGTGGTGGCTCTTCGATAGATACTACAAAGGCGGTTGCCATACTATTTGAAAAAGGAGGAAATATAAAAGATCATTCTGGTGTTTTTATCTTATCTAAACCAACTTTACCTCATATTGCTGTCCCAACAACTGCTGGAACAGGATCAGAAGTTTCTCATGTCGCAGTAATAAAAGATGAAAGTGAGGGGAGAAAACTCGTTTATGTTGATTGGTATATTATGCCATCTGTTGCAATTTTGGATCCTACTTTAACTAAATCTATGCCACCATCTGTTACAGCTCATACGGGTATGGATGCCTTGACACACTGTATAGAGTCAATTCATTCAACAGAGAATAACCCTATCTCAGACGCTTTTGCGCTGCATGGAATAAGGCTTATAAAAGATAATTTGCCACGAGCTATTGAAAATCCACAAGACTTGGAGGCTCGCCAAAATATGCAGGTTGCTGCGATGATGGGAGGAGCCGCTTTCACAAATGCTCAGGTCGGAATAGTCCATGCAATAGCTCACTCTATCGGAGCTATATATGGTATCCCGCACGGATTAGCGAATTCACTCNTATTACCTTATGGTATGATGTTCAACTTACCTGAGTGCCCAAGATATAAACTCGTTGCAGAAGCTTTTGGGATTAGTGATACAGATGAAAAAAAATTGGCAAGAAAGGCAATAGATGAGGTCGTCAAATTCATAGAAAAGCTTGGTCTCCCAAAAACTTTGAAAGAAGTTGGAGTAAGGAAAGAAGATTTTCCTAAAATAGCTGANCTTGCAATCGGAGATCCATCTATAATATCTAATCCAAGATTTGCTATAATGCCAGAAGCAATTTTAGAAGTACTTGAAAATGCCTACGAAGGGAAAATATAAGTTTTTTCTCCTAAATCTTGGATGTCCGAAAAATCTCGTTGATTCAGAAAATCTCTCATTAGAACTTATGAAGATGGGACTATCTTCGTCTTCAAATCCAGATCAAGCAGATTTCATAATAGTAAATACTTGTGGATTTATTGAGGAAGCAAGGAAAATGAGTTTGGATTACTCAAGAAAACTTTCATCTTATGGAAAAAAAGTTATTGTTTTTGGATGTTTGCCAAAAAGAATAGGCGTTGAAAATGTCAAAAAGCTTGTTGGAGCAGATTTTGTTTTGAAAGATAAAGAAGATGTCGTTAATTTGCTTTCTCTAAATTTACAAAAAAATGGTTCGGCAAAATGGAGAGATTTGAATTTAAATCAAAAATCAAATTTGCCACCTCGTCTTAATACACTTTCTCCTTTTTCGGCTTATATCAAGCTTTCGGAAGGTTGTTCAAGAAACTGCTCCTTCTGCTCTATTCCGCTTATAAGAGGAAAAATAAAATCAAGGTCAGAAGAAGAAATTCTGAATGAGATAAAATATCTTTCATCAGAGGCAGGGGTAAGGGAGTTTATTCTTATATCCCAAGACACGACCATGTGGGGAGTGGATCTCGGGAAAAAGAGAGAAGAACTTTTTAATTTGCTGGATAAAATATCAAATATAGATGGTGTCGAATGGATTAGGCTTTTTTATGTTTATCCAGATAACTTTGCTGAGAAACTTGTGAAATATATTTCTTCAAATCCGAAGGTAGTCAGATATATTGAAATGCCATTCCAACATGCAGATGATGAAATCTTGCGTGCTATGGGAAGAGCAACTACGGAAACAACCATAAATAAAATAATGGATAAGGTTAAGGAAATACTGCCAGACCTTGAGATAAGAACAGAAATTATAGTGGGTTTTCCTGGGGAAACAGAAGAAAAGTTTGAAAAGCTTTTGAGATTTATTGAAAAATATAGATTTTCTTGGCTCGGAGTTTTTTCATTTTCTCCTGAATTCGGAACAACTGCGTTTGATCTTTGGAAGAAAAACCGTGTAAGCAAGAGGATTGTTGAAAGACGGAAAAAAGAACTTATGAAACTTTGGACAAAAATTCTTTTAGAAAAGCAGGAGGAAAGAGTAGGAAAAGTTTTCAGGTGCATAAATCAAGGCGATGGAAAATTTAGAACCTATTTTCAAGCTCCTGAAATAGACGGAGAGGTTATATTAAAAAAAAGTAATGTCTTTTCTGGTTCTTTTGAGCATTCCTTCTATGATATTAAGATTTTGGGTTTTGACGGTCCAGACCTCATAGGAGGAGAACCTATCCCTTCAATTCGCTAATTTTTTTTTTACTGTTTTTTCCGAATTAATCTTTATTATATATGGATGATATTCTTAGACTCTATTTTAACGAGACAGAAGAACTTATAGACCAGATTCTTGATGATATTGATTTATTGAAAGAAGGATTTTCTGCCGAGGTCGTAAACGAGATTTTGAGAAAGTTTCATACTATAAAGGGGAGTTCTTACAGCGTAGGTTTTATGAAGGTGGGCGATTTGGCTCATAAGCTTGAAGATTTCTTTGTAAATATAAGAGATGGTAAGGAAGAACTAAATGAAGATATGATCCCTAGTATTATTTCGGTAGTGCAGAGACTGAAGGGATTTTTGATGGAGATTTCATCTCATCCGCAACCACAAGATTCTAATTTAGATATTGATTTTGAAACTGGTTCTACTGTACAGTATAAATCCGCTGAGTCTTCTCATGCTCCATCAAAGCCTGGTCAAGATTATGCTCCAACTCCTTCTGCAGGTTCGGGTGATCTTGTTCAGGTATCAGAGAAAGAACTGGTGAGGCAGAAATTGAAAGAAAAGGTCACTGATAAATCTATAATTGATGAGCTATCTGATTCTGAGATTCTACAACTGAAAAAATATATTGACGAGGGGAAAGATCTGTATCTTGGTTTTTTAAAATTATCTTTTGATAGCGATTACGACAAAGAAGGTAAAAGTGCGATGCATGAAATAAAAGAAAAAGGTTTTGAGATATTATCTACAATTACGAAAATAGAAGGGGAATTTATAGTTTTCTGCTTTATACTTGCTCCTACAAAAGATGAAGCTAACATAGAAGAATTAAAGAAAGTTATAGACTTTCAAAAACTTTTCTCTGCTGCTAAGAAAGCTTCTGCGAGGGGTGCTGTTGCTCCGCAATCTGCAAAAGTCTCTCTTAAAGTTGATATATCTGAAATAGAAAAAATAATGAATATAATCGGAGATCTCGTTACGATAAAAAATAGCATTTACACTTCTATGGAATCTTTGTTTGCTTCATTTGGAATTCAGCAACAGGAAACAATACAGAAGATAAGGGATAACATGTCAGAGATTGAAAGGAAAATAAAAGACCTTCAAGATATAGTTCTTGGAGTTAGAATGTTCTCATTGGATGATATTTTAAAGGTTTTGGAAAGAGATCTGATAACTACTGCAAATCAGATAGGCAAAAAGATTGAGGTAAGGAAAGAAGGTGAGAGTATAACGATTGATACGGAAATAGCTCGTAAATTAAGAAATTCACTTTTACATATAGCAAGAAATGCTGTAACTCACGGGATAGAACCTGCGGAGGAAAGAAAATTATTGGGTAAAAGTGAATTTGGAAAAATCACAATAAAAACAAGAAGAAGGGGAGGAAATATAATTATAGAAATAACTGATGACGGAAGAGGTATTGACCCTGCCAAGGTCGTTCAGAAGTATCTTGCGTGGAGAGAAAGCAATCCAAATATTTCAAAAAGGTTTGACCTTGGTGAAACGGAAAATGATTTTAAATTACCAGATGGTTCATGGGATAAGGAAAAAATTTTTAAGATACTTTTTATTCCAGGTTTTTCTACAAGGGATTCGGCTGATAAGGGTGCGGGGCGTGGTGCGGGACTCTATGAAGTGAAAAGAGAAATTGAGGAATCTATTGGAGGTAGAATATCTATAAGGTCAGAACTGGGCGAGGGAACTACATTTTCTATCCAAATACCTACTGCTAAAATAGTTGTTGAGACGGTTATATTTAGATGGAAAGGTAAAAAGTTTGCTCTACCTTTATCTGCAATAAGAAAGACGGAAATTTATCCAGAAAACAAAGATATTGTCATAAAGATTATGCAAGGAAGGAAAATCGCTGAAATTTCAGGGAGAGAGTATCCTTTGATAACTCTTGATGAAACATTTGAGGGCAACAAGTCAGAACTGCCTGAAAGATTCTATATATTTATCATAGAATCGGAGGAAGGTAAATACTCTGATATAGGACTTGTCGCAGATGAGATATTAGATATAAGCGATACCGTTATGAAAAATCTAGATAAAAGTGTAATTAACTTGAAAGGAGTTTCTTCTGTAATAGAGGTTATAGGTGAAGAAGGGAAAAAAGAGATAATCCCAGTCATAGATGTCATGAGAATTCCGGAATTTGTATCTTAAAATTAAATAATTTGTATCTTAAAATTAAAATTTGTATCCGGATTTCTAAATATCCTAAAACAACTTTTCTTTCATGAAAATCAGATTTATTCAAATTTATTCAATCTCTACTCTAATATATTTACTTGCATAGATGGAAGATCGCAGGGAAAGAAGCGAAAGGATAAAGAAAGGAGAGTTAAGGTATGGATGGACAACTGGTACCTGTGCCTCAGTATCAGCAAAGGCAGCAACATACGCTCTTTTAGGTAAAAATATATCTGAAATAAAAAAAGTAGAAGTTTCATTACCAATAAAAGATCAAAAGGCTTGTCTTGAAATATTCAGAATTGATAAATCAAATTTTGAAGCGTTTGCTTTGACAATAAAGGACGCAGGAGATGACCCGGATGTCACTCACGGTGCTCAAATAGGCGCACGCGTAAGATTTGCAAAAGAAAAAGGTGTGAAAATCTTGGGCGGAGAAGGTGTAGGACGAGTGACAAAATCTGGACTTGGACTTGAAATAGGTGAGCCAGATATAACTCATGTTCCACGAAAGATGATAAAAAGTGCGGTTGTCTCCGCTGCCTTGGAGATGGGACTTAAAGAAGATGAGATTTCTTTTGAGGTTGAAATTTTTGTTCCTGATGGAAGAGAAAGAGCAAAAAAAACTATGCTCGAGCGTCTCGGCGTTATCGGAGGTATAGGAATTCTTGGAACCTTGGGAATAGTTGTCCCATATTCTACAGGGGCTTGGAAAGCTTCTATTGGTCAGCAGATTTCAGTTGCAAAAGAAAGCGGAGTTGATACAATAGTTTGCACAACAGGGAGACAGAGTGAGGAACTTGCTAAAAAATTATTCCCAGAACTCCCTGATGTTGCATTTATTGATGTTGGTGATTTTATAGGTTTTACTGTTCGTTTTGCCTCACAGAAAAAAATTCAGAGGATTATTCTTGCTGGTTTTATAGGTAAAATATCCAAAATCGCAAGAGGGGAAGAATACACTCACGCTAAAAAATCAAGTGTAGATATTGATTTTCTTGTGGAGGTAGCAAAAGAATACACAACACCTGAAATTTTGGAACTACTTTATAATGCAAATACTGCACGAGAGTTTGCTCAAATTGCAAAATCTTTCGGTTTAATTGAGATTTTCAGAAAAGTTGCTCTACTTGCTAAAAGAAAATTAAAAGAGTTTTCAGGAAACAATAATATTGAAGTTGTAATTTTTGATTTAGAAGACGGGGGAGTCCTCGCTTATGAAAAATAATAATGAGGACCCCCTTTTGAATTTTATTTCAGAACCTCTCCTACTCTTCCAACTATGTCTGCGCCTGGTTTTAATGTTTTCTTGCCAGGTTCCCACTTTGCTGGACAAGCTTCATCTGGGTGTTTGTAAACATGTTGGAATGCTTTTACTTTTCTTACAAGTTCCTCAGCGTTTCTACCTACTGCGTAGTGGTTTATTTCTGATCCGACCAATATTCCATCCGGATTTATTATAAAGGTTCCTCTCAAAGCAAGCCCTGAGCTTTCGTCATATACTCCGAATGTTCTTGATATTGTTCCTGTTGGATCTGCTGCCATTTTCCACTTAAAGTCTTTCATAAGAGGTTCATCTTTGCACCATGCAAGGTGGACATATTGAGTGTCTGTTGAACATGCTATAACTTCTACATTTGCTTTTGTAAGCTCGTCATACTTTTCGTTGACATCTGCGAGTTCTGTTGGGCATACAAAAGTGAAGTCGGCCGGATAGAAGAAGAACACTACCCATTTACCTTGCTGTAAAAGGTCGTAAAGGTTCATTTGACCGAAACCTTTTTTCTGTGGGTCATAGTATGTTACCTTAAGGTCAGGGACTTTCTGTCCTACTTTTATTTCCTTTATGCTTCCGTCTACCATATTTTTTACCTCCTTTTTTGTTGTTTTATTTTTGTTTTTATTTCATTTTTCATTTTTACATTATTCATTTGATTTTTGGTTGTGTTAATTTCAAAAAATTTTTAGATGAAAAAAATTTGCAATTACTTTTGTTTTTGCTTTATTTCTTCCATTTTTTACTTTTCTCCGTATTTTACTTTTCTCCGTATTTTGACCTTGAAAATTCGTATAGTTTATAGATTATGTTCTTGAAAACTTCGTATTCATCTTGGTTTGCATCAACTAAAATCACATTTTCATCGTAGCTTGAAAGTTCAATATAATACTCTCTTATTCTTTTGTGGAACTCTAAATCTTCTTTTTCAAATCTATCTTCTTTTTCTTTTGTTGTTTGGTTTTGGTATCTTTCTTTTACTCTGGCAAGTCCTATTTCAGGATTTATATCTAGTACTATTGTAAGCTCTGGTTCTACTCCGCCTGTTGCTATAAAGCACAGCATAGGAAGGGTTTCAGGGATTGTAAGTCTTCCTCTACCTTGGTATGCTAATGTGGAGTGAGTAAATCTATCTGAGATTATAATTTTTCCTTTTCGCATTTCTGGTTTTATTATTTCCTCTACGAGCTGTCTTCTTGCCGCGAGAAAAAGGAAAAGTTCAGCGATCGTATCTATTTTTGTTTCAGACTTTAAGATTTTTCTTATTTTTTCTCCAAGTTTTGTTGTTCCGGGGTCTTTCAAGGTAACGACTTTGTATCCTATTTTTTTGAGGAATTTTCCGAGATTTTTGGCTTGGGTTGTTTTTCCTGAACCTTCTACTCCTTCAAAAGCTATGAAGTGAGGGATATCTTTTAATTTCTTTATTTTCTCTGCAAGTTCTGATATTTCCTCATTATACATAAGAACTCTATTAGTTTTCATTTTTACCTGAATGGGAAATTCATAAAATAAAGTTTTATTCTCAGCCACACGCCGTATAGTCCGAGTGGTTCAAACATCATAACGATTATAATGAGTATAGATAGTATGAGTGGGGTATATTCTTTCATGAAGACGAATATTTGAGGAATTGATATTACGAATGCTGAACCCAAAATTGAACCCAGGACGGAACCTATTCCTCCGATAACTATTGCGGCGAACATATATATTGATTCTGTAAGTTGGAACATCGTTGGTTCAAGATATCCCATAAAGTAGGCGTAAAGACCACCCATAGCTCCTGTGTAAAACGAGCTCACTGCGAAGCTCAATATTTTGTATTTTGCCACATTTATTCCCAAAGATTCAGCTGCTATATCACTATCTCTTATAGCTACAAAAGTTTTCCCTATGTGAGATTTTACTATCCTATATCCTACAAAAAAGAAGATGTAAGCTAAAATCAAAGATAGGTAATATATCTCTAAATCTGAGTCTATTCCCCACGATTTTGGTATGTGCATCCCCATTCTTCCACCAGATATCTGGGGGGTGTTCTGGATTATCTGAAATGTTGTAATTGAGAACCCCAAAGTTATTATAGCTAAAAAGGGGCCTTTTACTCTCAAAGATGGTATTCCAACGATAGCTCCGATTAGTGCAGATATGGAGCCGGAGAGTATTATTGCAGGAATTAGACCTATTTTATCTACTGTGTGAGCAAGGGAATATGCTCCAACTGCAATAAAACCTGCTTGCCCAAAAGATATAAGTCCAGTGTATCCTATGAGTATGTTTTGACCGAGAGTTCCTATTGAGTATATTGTAACATGAGTTAAAATGTGAAGAAGGTAATCTGATATGAGAAGGGGTAGGATTATAAAAACTCCAAGTGATATTATAAAGAATATGAAAGCTGGTAAATCTGCTATTACTCGTAGGTCATCTACGTACTCTGTTTTCATTTTTATGCTTCGTTTTAGCATTTTGATATTATTTTAGTTTTGATTTTAGTTTTTCATTTTTATTTTTGTTTTTACTAATTCGTTTTTTGGCGGAATAAAAAGATTTTTCTGTGAAAGATGTGAAAATAGTTGGGGTTATAAGTTACTTCCCTATTCAATCTGCTTATATAAGAGGT
This sequence comes from Candidatus Calescibacterium nevadense OTU 1, assembly GCA_000494225.1. Classification (GTDB taxonomy): domain Bacteria; phylum Calescibacteriota; class Calescibacteriia; order Calescibacteriales; family Calescibacteriaceae; genus Calescibacterium; species Calescibacterium nevadense. Next base: position 32,393 of record AWOA01000006.1, on the reverse strand, counting down.
CTCAAAAAATATGTAGATATATTAGAAGTGAGGGCAGATTACCTTCAAGACAAAACACAAAGTGCAATAGAAAAATTTTCAAAAATAAAACCAATTATATTTACCGTAAGGTCTGAAAAAGAGGGAGGAGTATATTCCCCCAAAAGAAAAGATTTATATTTTTCCTTTCTTGATAAAGTAGATTTTATCGATGTTGAACTATCTTCTCTTCCTGGATTTAAAGATGTTGTTGAAATTGCGAAGTCAAAAAAGAAAAAGGTTATTTTATCTTTTCATGATTTTGAAGGTATACCTTCTGAAAGTGTTCTTCAAAAAAAGTTTGAACAGTGTGAGATGGAGGGAGGAGATGTCTTTAAGGTTGCGGTTTTTGCGACTAAGACATCAGCCATAGTAAATCTTGCTTTATTTACAAGAAAACTATCTTTTAAGAAAACTTCTACCTTGTTATGTGTTATGTGTATGGGGGATCCAAAAATTTCTTTGTTATCAAGAATTGTTTTACCTGTTTTTGGTTCGTCTTTCGTTTACGGTAGGATAGGGAGTGAGGGAAGCGCTCCCGGACAGCCCGATGCTTTTGAATTATATAAAATCTTGAAAGTTTGAACGCCTATGGAATACTATATAGCTATCATAAGAGGAATTTCAGCTGCTATATTCGCTATATCTTTGTCGTTTATCAACATTTACTTTTTTGAAAGAGGATATAGTATGGCTTATGTGGGGTTGATCACGGGGATATCAACAGTAGTAGGCTCTGCTATGAGGATTCCTTCGGGTTTATTTTCTGATATTTTGGGACCATCGCGGGTTCTCGTTTTCGGTATTTTTTTGAGAGGGTTTGCTCTGACTATGATTGCAGTTTTTATGTATTATGATTTTGATTTGATTTGGTTTTTCCCTTTGCTTTTGCTTAACTCTGCTGGTTTTTCTTTCCTTATTACATCTTCCAATTCAATAATAAGTTTATATTTCACTGAATTTGGTTTAACTCGTGCTCTTAGTACTGTAAGAGTTGGAATAAATATAGGTTTTTCTGTCGGACCACTTCTTGGGGGTTTTATTTCTGAGTTTTCATTTCCTCTTTTGTTCCTTATATCAGGATTTTTATCTTTTCTTCTTTTGAGTTTTGTAATAAAGATAAAGAGTAGGATAGATGGGAAAATCGTAAAATCGCAAAAGGTCGGTGAAAAGATTCTATTCAAAGATATTTTTTCTCCTGTTCTTGATACTAAATTTTTAATTCTTATATTGTTTGTATTTTTGGGCGGAGTTATTATATCTCAGTTTTTAAATTCTCTACCTGTAATAGCAAAAGCTCAAAATTTTTCAAATCGGCAAATAGGTTTTTTCTTTACACAAAACGGATTTTTTGTCATAATTTTGCAAATACCGCTTGTGAAGTTCATAACGAAGCTTTTCATAAAGGATGATATAAAAATAGGAGGAGAAGCGATTAACAGCAATAATATCAATAATAAGAAAATTTCGGCGGTATTTTTTGGGCTTTTACTTTATGTTGTTAGTTTCAATTTTTTTGGATTTTATCAAAGTTTTGCGTGGTATTCTTTCTGTGTTTTTATTTTAACTTTGGGGGAGATAATTTTTCAGACATTTTCTATGGATTTGGCGATGAATTTTTCTCCAAAAGATAGAAAGGGTACGTATCTTGGATTTTTTGAGTTTTCTGAAGCTATTGGATGGTCTGTTGGAAAGTACTTCGGCGGATTTGTATTTGATTTATTCCATCACGATCCCAAAAAATTCTGGTTTATTGTGTCTTTGCCTGCATTACCAGCTTTTTTGATCATTCTTGTTTTTCGGAGCTTAACGAATAAAACACATAAAAGTAGAAACTAGTCAAATCCGCGAAATTATTTTTAGATTTTCTTTTTCTTTTTTTTAGATATTTTATTGAGTGAGATAGGATATACTGATTGTTATCGGAACGGAAAGCCGAAAAAGGTTTAATTTCTTATACACGGCAAGTTCTCTGATTATGTCTATAAGTGAAAAGATTGAAAGGATAATAAAAAGAGTAGTATATTCTTTTTGATAGATTTTCTCGGGGAGAATTTTGAGTTAAAAGGTTAATAATTTTTGAGATTTGGGATAGCAAGTGAGGGCTTTTACGTCCATCTCTTGTTGGAACTTTTGTTCTAAAAACTTATCTTCTGCTTTCATTATTGTTAGATAGTAAATCCAGAAAATAATAGTTCTCGGTAAGATTCCTACCATCTGGAACCTTCCATACTATAATTACTCTTCTTACTATAATCCCGATTAAATAAAGATACACTTACGCAGAAGAAAATAACCAATATCCGAGGTATATAACTTCTCCGTCCGAACAGAAAATTTCCCATTCTTTCTACCTTTTCCGAAATCATACTTTTTATAATTTTTAATTAAATCTGAACCGTATTTTAATCCTAAACGTATGAGTTTAAATTTTGGTGCATATCTCTTTTATTGCTTCAGGAATTCTGAAAGTGTATCTTCTTTTTCTAATCATGCTCTGCTGTGGTAGCTTCTCTACATTCGTATTATGCTAAGTAGATTAGAGGATTTTTTATTTATGAATAGATAGAAAATTTTTTCATCAAATTAGCCATTTCTTTTTTGGACATTAATCATAATTAAAAGGTGAAGACCTTTAAGTTAAAAAAGGGGGAAATAATATATAAACCTGGGGACGATGTAGAAGGAATTTTTGTTATCAAACACGGTAAAGTTAGAACATACTTTTTAGGTCAAGAAGGTAAAGATTTTTCGCTTGAAATTTTAATCAAAAATGATGTTTTTGGGAGTTTGGATGGGGAGGTTGAAGAATTTGCAGAAGTATTTGAAGATTGCGAGTTAATATTTATACCAGAATGGGAATTAAAAGAATTGGAAAATGAAATACTTATAAGCTTAATTTCACTTCTTTCAAAAAGGAACTCTTTTTTAAAAAAGAGGATAAAAGAGCTTGTTCTTTTCCCGCTTGAGCAAAGGGTAAAACCTGCTATTCTTTATCTTGCCGAAAGATTGGGAAGAAGAAAAAATGGATTTTTTGAACTCAATTTATCTCATCAAGAGCTTTCTTCTTTCTTGGGAGCTTCAAGAGAATGCACATCTAAAATCCTAAAATTTATGGAGCAAAATGGTGAAATTAAAATATCAAGAAGGAAAATATTGGTCAGTATCAATTTCTTTGATAGCAAGTTTGATAATAAATTGTGATATATATCACTGAAATCAAATCTCGGAATGATAAAAATATCTTTACATAGCAAAAAAATAAAAAAGGAGGTGTGAAAAAGTGGCGAGGATTGTGATAAGGAAAGATAAATCTCCTGTTGAAATAAAAGTAGGAGGGGAGAGTGTGTGGATATGTAGGTGCGGGCTTACTGATAATCCGCCTTACTGCTCAGGTAAGCATAAGGAAACGAGAGATGAAAAAGATGATGAACTTTATATTTACGAGGATGGCAAAAGGTATAAAGTAAAATTGGAAAAGATTGAAGAGGGTTAATTTCTGATAATTTTTTCAAGAAAGGAGGTAAAAAAGTATGGAGAAAGGAAAAAATATTCTTTTTCTGGTAGGAAGAATTATTTTAGGTCTTTATTATATCAATTCAGGATTAAATCATTTTATTCAGTTTAAACCTATGACTGAATATACAGCTGCGAAAGTTTTCCCTTTCCCTGAACTTGGTGTTATTATCACTGGTGTTTTGTTGCTTGTTGGAGGTATCACTATACTTACTGGTTTCGTTCCATATCTTGGGGTTTTGAGTTTAGTTGCTTTCTTTTTACCGGTTACTTTTATTATGCATAACTTCTGGGCTGAACAAGATCAACAGATGAGAATGACGCAGATGATTCATTTTTTGAAGAACATGGGTTTGATGTCATCTGCTCTTATGTTTTTAGCTATTCCAGAACCTTGGCCTTATTCCTTGGGAAGGAAAAGGTAGGAAGTGGAAAATAGTAGAGGTAGAAATTAAGTATAATAAAGTAGGTATAAGTAAAACACGACTAATTTTCTTTCGTAAGTTCATAGATTACTTTTTTTATATCTGATGCAAATCTTTTCATTGTGAATTTCTCTTCAATTTTTCTTCTTCCGTATTCTCCCATTGTTTTTCTTTTTTCTTCTGGGGTTCCGAGAGCAATTTCAATTTTTTCCGCAAGGTTTTTTTCATCATTTGTTTTGTATATGAAGGAGTCTTTTTCGTTTTCCAGAACTTCTGATATTCCAGCTTCATCGGGAACTATTACGGGAACGTGGGTAGAGAGAGCTTCAAGACCTACAAGTCCGAACGCTTCGTCTTTTGATGTTATAACAAGAAAATCAAAAGCATTGTAGATTTTATTTATTTCTTCTGTGAAAGGCAGGAAAATAATCTTGTTTTCTATACTAGTATTTTTTATCATTTTTGAGACTTTTTTGTAGTAGTTTTTGTCTTCGGGTGCTCCCACAAAAATTATTTTTATTTTTTCATTTTTTAGTTCTTCAGAATTTGAGATAGCTTTTATTATTATTTCTTGATTTTTCTTTTGTAAAAATTTTGCTACAACTCCAAAAACGATTTCGTCTTTTTGTATTTTCAGGTTGTCTCTTAGTTTATATCTTATTTCTGGGGAGAAGAAGAATTTTTCGTTATCAACTGCGGGATATATTGTTATGATTTTTTTCGGGTCAACTGTCCAATTTTCCTTCATTCTTTCTTCTATTTTTTTGCTTATTGTTATGAACTTATCTACTTTTGAGTATAGTATTTTGTGGAAAATATCCTTTTTTTTGCTTCCGATAAGTGAGAAATTTTGAAAGGCAATTACTTTTTTATTATTTTGCTCTTTTGAATTTATAGACGATGAAATAATTAGTGCTGGAAAAATTCTTTTTATAAATGAGTTTTTGTGTGTGAAAATTATATTGCTTTCAATTACTAATTTCCATATTTTTAATAGATTTTCTTCTCCCGCTATTGTTTTTATATCAAATTCATTTTTGAGTTTTTCGTGGAGATTTTTTGCAAGTACTTCTAATCCACCCTTGCCTTTTGATGATAGGTTCAATATTTTTAATTTTTTCATTGCTTTTTTGAAACCAATTCTTTGTAGATATTAATTACTTCTCTTGCCGATTTTTCCCATGTGAATTCGCTAGCTCTTTTCATTCCTTTTTTTATCAAGTTTTCTCTCAAATTATTGTTTTGAAGTAAATTTTTTATCAAAGCTACTGTTTCCTCTGGTGTTTTTGCATATAGGGCAGAATCTTTTGCTATTTCTTCCATAGGGGAGTTTGGGGAGGTTATAACTGGACAGCCGCATTTTAGTGCTTCAAGAACCGTGAGACCAAATCCTTCCTTTATATCTGGTAAAATGTGGCAGAAAGCTCCACTATAAAGTGCGGAAAGCTCTTCATTGCTTAAGTATCCCAAAAATTTTATTTTATTTTTGTTTCGAAGTATATCTCCCGCAACGATAACCTGTAATTTCAATTGTTCTGCTATTTTTTCCGCAAAATCTGTTATATGTTTTTCTCCTCTGTTTGATATTACAAAGAGAATATAAGGTCTTTTGATGTTAAATTTATTTAACACTCTGCTTACCTCTTCAAAATTTTTTTTCGCTATTTCCTCTCCGCATCCGTTATAAACTACTCTTACTTTTTTCTCATCCACATTGAAAATTTCACATATTTGTTTTTTCACATGGTTTGATACTGTGATAACTACATCTGCTATATTTATTGATTTTTTGGTTGAATTTAGGTTTCTCTCTTTTTTTCTTTTACTTTCTGGAAATAAGATAGGGTTGAGGTCATGGATAGTTAAAACTATCTTTGGTTTTGCTGGAAAAGGTTTGTATACTTTGTTATTTGCGTGATATATATCTACTTTTTTGTTTAGCCACATGTAATGTGAGAATCCGAATACTTTTACAATTTTTTTGTTAAGTTGTAGTGTTTTTTCTATCAACTCATCTTTTTGGTTCAGGAATTTCCACCTTGATGGTCTAACACCAAATACATATTCGTTCTGTGGTTCAGAAATTATCATATTTTTAGCTATTTCAAAAATGTGTCTTTTTGTTCCGTTTATTCTTCCGATGTAATCAAAAAGTTGAGTTATGTCATAAAGAATTTTCATTTTCTGTTGAGCTTTATTTTTTATAAGCTAATTTTTTGCAAGCCTTTTTGTGATAAACAAAAATTTTTAATTTTCTTTATCGTTGAGGTATCAGTTTATTATATCCTCTCCATTTTTTGAGAGAATATTTGAGTAAAGTCATAATATTTCTTCTGGATGATAAAACAGAAAAGAAGGAGGTTATTTTCTTTAATGGGGGAAGTTTTGTGATTATGAACCTGATTCTGTTTATTGTTTCTATATAATTTAAATTTAGGTTGTGTGATTCTTCTCCGACACTTGCACTAACTTTATGCCATAAATTTACGCTGCTTATATGATAAAGTTTATATCCAGATTTTCTGACCATATATGAGTAGTCCACATCTTCAAAATACATAAAATAGGATTCATCAATTAAACCGATCTTTTTTATAATAAATTTTGGTATTAAAGCACAACAAAAAGTAACGTAATCTACTTCTTTTATTTCAGGAATATTCTTTTCATGTTTATACTTTCCTATGTTGAGATGACCAGTTCTACATTTCCATTCTATAAGTTTTCCACCGTCATACCATATTTTTTCAGGGTCAGAATAGTAGAAAATTCTTCCTCCATACATTGCTTTTTCTCCGAGTTTCAACCTTGCACTTACCAGATTTGAAATCGTATTTTTATTTATTACCGTGTCATTATTCAGAAGAATGATACTGTCAAAATCATTTTTTGCTAATGCATATCTTATGCCTACGTTATTACCACCTGCAAATCCTAAATTTTTATTATTTTCTATAAAAATAAGTGCATATTTAGTTGTTATACCTTGTGGGAAATTGTTTCTTAATTTTCCTTCTAAATCCGGATTTCCACCTTTTTCAGCTTCGTCTTTTGTATAGCAGACATATGGAATAGGTTTTGGAATAGGAGGGAAGGAAAGATTCCTCAAAGGTTTTCTGGGATCAACACATATATCAACCTTACCATCTGCCCAAGCTTTCATGTAATCAAGTGAATTATTTTGTGAGTTATTATCTACTACGATAACCTGATAGTTAGGGTAATCATTTCTTAAAACGCTTTCTAAACATTCTATGGTATCATACCAGTTGTTGTAGTTAAGTATTATAATATAGACCTTATCGTTCATGTGAACGCTAATTTGATGTTTAAAGCATGTATTTTGCTACGTTTTCATCTTTCACAAGTGGTTCAATTTTTTCTCTGATATACTTTGAATCAATCGTTATTTTTTTCCCTTTAAGATATGGAGCATCAAAAGATATATCTTCCATAACTTTTTCTACTACCGTGTAAAGTCTTCGTGCTCCGATATTTTCTTGAGTTTCATTTATTTTTGCTGCATATTCTGCTATTTGTTCTATTGCATCCTCTGTGAAATCTACCTCAACTTCCTCTGTTTTTAAAAGAATTTGATAGTGTCTTAATGGTGAGTTTTCTGTGAGTTTTAAGATTCTTACAAAGTCATCTTTTGTAAGGGGTTTGAGTTCAACTCTTATTGGAAGCCTACCTTGGAGTTCTGGTATAAGTTCGGAAGGAGATGCAACATGAAATGCTCCTGCTGCTATGAACAAGATAAAGTCTGTTCTTATGGAGCCATACCTTGTATTTACTGATGTGCCTTCAATTATGGGGAGCAAATCTCTTTGAACTCCTTCACCAGATACATCGGGTCCGTGTCCTCTTGGATTTATAAGTTTATCTATTTCATCTATGAAAACTATTCCTCTGTTTTCAACCTTCCATAAAGCTTTTCTTATTATTTCCTCTAAATTTAACATTTTTTCTGATTCTATTTCTTCAAGAATTTTTAGCGCATCTTGTACTTTTACCATTTTTTTTCTTTTCCTTTTTGGAAGGATGGAGGACATGATAGATTTTATTTGTTCTTCTATTTGTTCCATGCCGGGAGCAAATGGTGCCGCTATTACATCAACTAATTGATTTTCTTCTGTTTCTATCGATATCATCTCACTATCAAATTTTCCTTCAAAAAAGTTTTGCATGACTTCTCCTTTTCTTTCGGAGGGTATATTTTTTTGTTCCATTATTGAATTTATGATTTTTTCTGTTGCTATTTTTTTGGCTTTCTCTCTGACTTGCCTTTTAGCTTTGATTTTTTCCTCTGATACTGCGACATTAACGAGGTCTCTTATTATGGATTCAACATCTCTCCCGACATATCCAACTTCCGTATATTTTGTTGCTTCAACTTTTATAAATGGAGCATCAACGAGTTTTGCTATTCTTCTTGATATTTCTGTTTTGCCGACTCCTGTTGGACCTATCATGAGGATGTTTTTTGGAGTTATTTCTTCTCTTAACCTTTCCGGTAGTTTCATGCGCCTTATTCTGTTTCTCAAAGCTATTGCTATTGCTTTTTTTGCCTCATCTTGACCTACTATGTATTTTGAAAGGTAATCTACTATTTCTCTGGGGGTTAGTTCTGCCTCTTCTACTTTTTTGATTTGTTCTTCTTCTATGTATTCTACTGGCTGTCTCATTTTTTAGTTTTCTCTTTATTGTTGTGTGGCTTTTTTACTCTAATTTTACTTCATTTATCAATTTGTGTTTAAAGTGCGAAAAGATTTTTAAATTTTTTATACTTTACCATAAAAATGAATCAATAAAGATAATTTTCTATTATGCCAATAAGGGTTCTTATTGTTGATGATTCTGCATTTATACGCAAAGCCTTGGCAGATATATTGGGGAGAGATAATGATATTCAGATCGTTGGTGAGGCGAAAGATGGATTAGAAGCGATAGAGAAATTCAAAGAACTAAAACCTGACGTTTTAACCTTGGATTACGAGATGCCAAGAAAGAATGGTATAGAGGTTATAAGAGAGGTTATGAGGATAAAACCCACTCCTATTGTTATGATATCATCTTATACAAAGGAGGGAGCAATGATAACCTTAAGATGTCTTGAAGAGGGAGCAGTTGATTTTATATCAAAGGATGTAGAAAAGGGAACATTAGAAGTTATAAGGAAAGGCAGGGAGATAATAGAAAAAGTAAAAAATGCTGCAAGAGCTCGTGTCAAGATCAAAGTAAAGCCCGAACTTAAAGAACCATTTAAACAAGCGGAATCTATGAGACCTCAGTTGGAGGAGAGAAGAATCTTTGAAGAAAGAAAAGTCGAAGAGAAAAGGTTATATGATAAAGCTTTAAAAAAACTCATAGTAATAGGTGCATCAACAGGGGGACCCAATACTGTTCTTGATATACTATCTGTTTTACCACCTTTACCGGCTGCTATTTTGGTCGTAATACATATGCCACCAGTTTTTACGGAAACATATGCTCAGAGGTTATCAGAAAGAACAGGTTTTCCAGCAAAAGAGGCACAAGATGGCGACAGATTGGAAGCAGGGAAAGTTCTCGTTGCTCCCGGAGGGAAACATATAAAAGTTATGAAAGGTGGGACAATAAAAATAGTAAATGAACTCCCAGATGCAATATATAAACCTTCAATTGATCTCGCAGTAGAGTCTTCCGCTGAGGCTTTCAGGGGGGATACTATTGCTGTAATATTGACAGGTATGGGGAGTGATGGAGCAAAAGGTATAAAAAAAGTAAAAGAATTTGGGGGTAAAGTTATTGCGGAAAGTGAGAAGAGTGCGGTTGTTTTTGGTATGCCTCGAGCTGCTGCTGAAACGGGGCTCGTTGATTATATTGAAGATGCCCATAGAATCCCAAGTATTTTAGAAAGACTTGTCCTATCTTAATTTGAAAATAAACTTTTAAAGCATGAATTTGAATTCAGATAAGTTTTATGACTTTGAGGGTTTTGAGCCTGTATGCGGACTTGAAATCCATGTGCAGCTCAAAACGAAGACAAAGCTATTTTGTTCATGTCCAAGAGAATTTACAAACATTCCAAACTTGAATATATGTCCTATATGCGTTGGGTTGCCCGGTGTTTTGCCTTATCCTAATAGACAAGCCGTAATTTTGGCTGTGAGAGCCTCTCTATTACTTAACATGAGAATAAACAGGAAAAGCTTCTTTGAACGAAAAAACTATTTTTATCCTGACCTACCAAAAAATTATCAAATATCACAATACAGAATTCCTCTTGCAGAGGATGGTTTCCTTGAAATAGAAGTTAATGGAATCAAAAAGAAAATAGGTATTCAAAGATTACATATGGAAGAAGATGCAGGTAAAATGATTCACGGGGAAGACATAAGTTATGTTGATTTTTCAAGGAGCGGAACTCCACTTGCTGAAATAGTCACAAAACCAGATATATCATCGCCAGATGAGGCCTATGCATTTCTCACAAAACTTCACAAATTACTTGTTTGGTGTGACATTACTGAGGGGAGCATGGAGGAGGGGAATTTGAGATGTGATGTTAATGTTTCTGTGAAACCTCGTGGATCCGGAAAATTCGGGACGAAAGTTGAGATAAAGAATGTAAATTCTTTTAGATTCATAAAGGAGGCAATAGAGTATGAGATATCTAGGCAGATTTCTGTCATAAAATCGGGAGGAAAAATAGAGCAAGAGACCAGAGGTTATGATTCTGTTCAAAAAAAAACTTTTATTATGCGTTCAAAAGAATACGCTCATGATTATAGATATTTCCCTGAACCTGATATTTTGCCTTTATATATTTCAGATGATATAATGGAGGAAGCAAAATCTGGAATACCGGAACTTCCAGACGATATGAAAAAAAGGTTTATGAGTGTTTATGGTCTCTCACAATATGCTGCTGATGTTCTGACTTCTGATAGAAGTATTGCATTATTTTTTGAAGACCTGACAAGAGATTTTGAAGATAAAAAATTAGTTTCAAGTTTTGTGCTCGAAGAAGTTATGAGAGCTATAAATGAGGGAATATTCAACATAAATAAAGATGAGGATAGAAAAATTTTGCTTGATTATTCAAAGAAAGTCCTGAAAAGTATAGCTGATGGTGTGATTACAAGAAATGCGGGAAAGGAAGCTTTCAGGGAGGCAACTACATCAAAAATTGATATATTGCAAGCCATAGAAAAGAGGAAAAAAGATATATCAGAAGATTTAATTGAGTCTGCTGTATTGCAAGTTCTAAATGAGAATCCAAAGGAAGTTGAAAGGTATAAATCAGGCGAAAAGAAACTTATCGGATTTTTTATCGGTGAAGTCGTTAAAAAATTAGAAAAGAAAGCTGACCCAAAAGTTGTGAAAAGTATTATTGAGAAAAAACTCGAATCTTAAAAGAAAGGAAAAGATTAAATTTTGAATAAGGAAAGAGAAACATAAAAACTAAAAAATTTTTTAAATATATTAAATATATGATTTTAAAATGTGAGAATATAGATTTGAGTTTCGGAGGGGTCAAGGCATTATCAGACGTATCTATTGAGGTAAAAAAGGGTGAAATTTTTGGAATAATAGGTCCGAATGGTTCCGGTAAAACTTCTCTTTTTAATGTAATAACTGGTATATATAAGCCAGATAGGGGTAAAGTTTTTTTTGAGCGAGATGGAAAGCTCGTTGATATTACAGGTTTGCCTCCTCATAAGATAGCCAGACTTGGAATTTCAAGAACATTTCAAAACATAAGACTTTTCGGCTACCTTACGGTTTTAGATAATATTTTGATTGGAAGAAACATTTATTTCAGGGCGGGAATTTTTAGTGTGATAGCAGGACTCCACAGAAAAGAATATGAGAAAAATAGGGAGGTTGCGGAGGAAATGATTGATTTCCTTGATTTGAAACCTTATAGATATTCTTTGGGACGTGATATACCTTTGGGTGTGAGAAAGAAAGTTGAGTTAGCTCGTGCTCTCGTTCAGATGCCAAAAGTCCTTCTTCTTGATGAACCTACATCAGGTCTCACATACGAAGAAAAATCTGAATTTCTCTACTATGTAAAGGAGATAAATGAGAAATTTGGAATAACTCTCGTTGTTATAGAACATGATGTGAAAGTTATAAGTTCTATTGCAAACAGAGTCGTTGCGCTTGATTTTGGAATTAAAGTTGCCGAAGGTTCCTCTCAGGAAGTTCTAAATCACCCTCGTGTTATAGAATCTTATCTAGGAAGCTTTTAATCTATATATATTTTTTTCTCTATATATTAATTTTTCTCTATATTAAGATTTATCCTATTTTTTTAAGATTTATTCTATCTTACTTTCTATTTCATTCTGTAATTTCTCCTTCTGATTTACTTACTATATCTTTTGTCATCGATAAAATTGTCTCTTGTGGTATATCTGAAAAGTATCTTATTACTATTTCAGATTTTATTTTTTCTCCGTCTCTTAAAACATAAAAGGGTATCACAGAATATATGAAAGCTTTTTTTCTTAGAGAAGATATAATTTCGTTTAGTTTGTCTTTCTTCACGATCACTAAGATTTTTTGCTCTTCGATTTTTTTTGTTTTGCCGAATTTACTTGAAATATAATTTTGAACTTCTTCTTTTATTTCGTCGTAAGGTGGATTTGAAAAGAACAAAAATGTTTTTGAGAAATCTAATTTTTCCATTTTTCCTTTGTTTGAGATTTCTCCTTTTATTTTGATTTCAAGGCGAGATGGCTGAACGAAATCTGCTTTTTCTTCATTCAATTCACATTTTATATTTGCTGATGACTGAAACTCTTCAAGCACGCTTTTTATTATTGGCTCAATATAATAGCAATCAATCGTGTATTTTGGTTCTGGCTCTTCATTTGAAATCGCTCTTATTAACCTTTTCATATCAAAGAGCAGGGAAGCAAATATTTCTATACCTTCTGGTTTTTCTGACCTGCCATCTATTGAAAATTTTTTCACAAAATCCGATGAATTAATCTTTTTTCTTTTTTTTATCTCATCCTTTTTCTGTTCGTTAAAAGGTAATAATTCGAGGGCTTTATCTAATCCAACTGATGCTGCTTTTTGTAGTATCTCGTTATAAGACGGAGGAGATTCAAAAAGTAAGACCACATTAAATCTTTCTATCTCATCCGGATAATATGCTTTCTTTTGGCTAATATTTTCATCTTCTGTCTGTGACCTCAAGTTGGTATATGGTAAAAGCAAAAGAATTACATTTATAGTAGAGATAGAAAGAATAAAGCTTATTTTTTTTGCTATAGGGCTTATATTGCTGATTTTGACATCTCCTCCGTTTTTTCCATTTGATTTTGTTTCCATATTCTCTCACTTATTTTTATTATTTTTTCTTTAAGTTCTTCAAGACCTGTTTTTTTCAAAGCCGAAATAAAAACTGCATCTTGAAATTTTTGTTGCGCTTGAATGATTCTCTCTTTGCTAACCAAATCTATTTTATTAAAAACTATTATCCTGGGTTTTTGCTCATCTACTAATATTTCCTCTAAAACCGATCTTATTGTTGAGAATTGTTTTTCGTAATCTTGGCTTATATCAAGAACAAAAATTAATGCATCTGAAAAAACTATTTCTTCAAGTGTAGATCTGAAAGCTGAAATGAGTGAATGTGGGAGATTTCTTATAAATCCTACTGTATCAGATATTAGTATTTTTTTATTACTATATTCGCCATTTGTAAGGTCTTTCAGTGTTCCTACTCTTGTTTCAAGGGTTGTAAAGAGCTGGTTTTTAATTTGGACATCTTCTCCTGATAAAGCCCGAAGTATTGTTGATTTTCCAACATTTGTGTATCCCACAAGAGAAAAAGTTAGAAATCCCTGTTTTTTTCTTCTTTCTCTATGGATTTTTCTTGTCTTTTTGATTTCTTCAAGTTCTTTTTCTATTGCCCTTATTCTCGCAAATATGTGTCTTCTTAGCTCTTCCGTTTTTGTTTCACCGGGACCTCGTGTTCCGGGCATACCTCCAAGCTGTGACATCTCCTTCCCCATTCCAATAAGCTTTGCTAACCTGTATTTTAGTTCTGCCAGTTCTACTTGAAGTTTTCCTTCTCTTGTTGTTGCTCTTTCTGCAAAAATCTTTATTATGATATACTCCCTATCTATAACCTCTTTTTTTGTTATTTCTCTCAAATTTACTATTTGATTCGGCTTCAAGATATCATCTATTGCTAATACGTCTATGTTATTTTTTTGTGCTATCTCTTCCGCTTTACCTCTTCCTATAAAGAATCTGGGATCTGGTCTATCTCTCTTTTGTATAATTTCCTCTACTATTTCTCCACCGAGGTTTTTTATTAATTCTTTGAATTCCTCAAACGACTCTATTTTTTCTGCTCTTGGTTTAATTTTCGGTATAATAGTTGCTACACAAAATTTTTTTCCTTCGTACTTTTCTTGAATTTCCATCTTAAATATAGATTATTGTTTTTTTGAAAATTTTATGTTGGGATAAATTTATTACACACAAGTAAAAACTAAAATTTTGGTTATATTTAATTTGAGATATGAGAGCTGATATTTTTCAGAAAAGAAAAAATAGCTTTACTTTTTTTCATCTCGTCTTTGCGCTTTTCTTTATTGTTGCACTTTCTGGTTTAATATTGAATTCAGGTTGCTCTAATAAAAAGCAAAATGGTGTAAAAGGAGCTGATGGAAATGGAGCGGATAATTCTCAGTGTAGTTCTAAAATTTCTTTTTATCCTGAAAATGTATCGGGAGAATCTCCTTTGTCTGTAACTGTTGAAGTGAAATTTGAGGAGCAAAACTCAAAGGGAATAACTTATATTGTAATTGATTTTGGGGCGGATGGCTTTGATGATATTGATATCAAAGATTTTCAGGAAAGTGGAACCAAGAATTTCTCATATAATTTAGTTTATTCATCTGTTGGAGATTTTAAAGATGTTTTCAAGTTTTGGTGGAGCGAAGGTGATAGAATTTGTTCAAAGAGCTTTACCTTAAAAACATCTGTTGTTTTTTATTGTCCAGCTCCTCAATTTGAAGTTTTTTCATTGCAATCAGTGGGTAGTAGAGTTATTATTACTTTCCGTGTTTTAAATTTGCAACTAGAGAATGTTGATTTCTTTTTGGGATATGAGAACTTGCAAAAGGTTGAGTGTAATAGAAATCCTGTTTTGCAGAATGCTTGTGATACATCTGTTTTGCTTCCGGGTTACGGTGATTGGTCTATATGTTTTTATGCTCAATCTTGGTGCGGTAGAGCATCGCAGCTTACATGCACACCGGTTTTAGCCTCTTATATTTTACCGACCCCTCTTATGTCATACTATATAAGAGAAACTCAGCGTTCCTATTTTTACGGAACAACGGTTGCTTTTGAGTCTGAACCCTTTATATCTTTGGTGTCTTATG
This sequence comes from Candidatus Calescibacterium nevadense OTU 1, assembly GCA_000494225.1. GTDB lineage: Bacteria > Calescibacteriota > Calescibacteriia > Calescibacteriales > Calescibacteriaceae > Calescibacterium > Calescibacterium nevadense. Next base: position 17,035 of record AWOA01000006.1, on the reverse strand, counting down.
ATGGGGAGCTCGCAGTAAAGAAAAGGTTTTTTATGGGTGATAATATGCTTTACTCTGATATTGATAAAGACGGATTTTGGGCGTTAATTCAAAGTGGATCAAACTTTATAATAAAATTCACATCATTTTCTGGCGAAGAAAGAAACGTGATATCTGAACCAAACCTTTATGGTTCGGTAGCTTTTGATGTTTTTTCATTAGGAGGGAAAAAATATCTGGCTGTTCTGAGAAGTTTTGCAGGGGGAACTCCCGGGGATATTTTGGTCTATGATGTTACCTCTTATGAAGCTCATAACCCAATATGCCAGAAGAAAATTAACTCCGGAGCCGGTTTTATAAAATTTATAAACGGGTATCTTTTTGTCAAGTACTCGCAAAGTATTTCTGCGTTCAAAATAAACTTTTCAGTTGATGTATGCGATTTTCCATCTGATCAACCACTAGAATTCCAGCCGGGAGGCGGACTATTTTTAGATTTTTTTGATTTTGAGTGGGATAATCAAAGCACTTATGCTGTAGGAGTCTGGTCATCCTTTGAGTCAACTTACAAAAGCAAAGTAGGTTTATTCAATTTTTATTTTGGACCCGGAAGATTTTCAGATGTATCAGCTTTTGATGTTTTCCATGGAAAAAGGGTTCAGGTTTTAGCTTTAAAAGTATCACCGCAGGCTATCTCTCGAGTCGCAATAGGTTATAGGAACGAAGATGACGGAAGATACTATATTAAACTTTATGATACTTTTGAGGGGGAATCTATTGGTTCTGTTGAGGGATTTGAGATAGGTTTTGAACCGAGATCAATTGTGTTTTTAAGTGAAAGTAAAGTTTTAGTCTTTGGAGCAAGATCGCTTTCATCGTTTGATTTCTCTTCAACTGAAAAAAAGTCAACATTAATCTCGGGCATTTCTCAGACTGCAAAACCGATTTTCAATAAAATCAGCTGTGATACTTCTGAATTTTCTATTCTTATGCCAGATGGTGGGGGCATAGTTGAACTTGATATCTCTCCTATATTTAAAGGAAGTGGAGGAGCAAGACCTGTTAATTTCTTTTCGGGTGCGGTTGCTCTTTTGAGTTATGATCAAGAAGGAAAGTCTTATGCTCTGTTCCAGACAGGTTCATCTTTTTATCTTTCAGACCTTACTCGCTCTTTCCGAATAGATTTTGAGGGTAGTGATCCAAGAACTTTGGCTGTTGGATATAATTTCTTTCTTGTAGGGGGTAGTAGTGGGCTTTGGTTTTCAAAAAGAAATTGGAGTAGCTTTTTGAAATATCCCGGAATTCCGCAAGCAAGAAGAATAATTTATAATCATTCTGGAAATTACTTTTTTGTTTTTTCAGGTTCAGGTATATTTATTCTCAAAGAGAAATCAGATGGTCTTGAAGATGCTGGATTTTTTGCTGTTGATTGTCAAGATGTTGCTTCCGATGGTTATACGAAGATTTACTGTTTGAGGTCATTTGGTATTATTGAGTATAGACTTGATGGTGCAAATCTCATCAAGCATAGGGAAAGAGCTTTCTCTTTAACCATAGGGGATATAATAGATTCTCATTTTTCAGATGGGCACATATTTTTTGTTTCCGATCTGAATATTTCTCACTTTGCCGGGATTATAAACACAGAAAGTTTAAGAATTGTTCTGCTTTATCCTTTGGGACAGATAGGAGAAGAAATCAACGCTTTGGGTATTTCTTCTTTCAGGTACTGTTCTTCTAACAGTTTTTTCTTTTCTGTTTTTGGAGATATGCCTATAAAAGATCAGGCAACAGGAGTTGTTTTGAGGAGAGATTTCCTACGGGGATTTCAGGTCCTGTATTGAAAACATGATCTATTATATATAAAAAATAAATTAATAATATTAATTTTTTCTACATATATATTTTGAAGTTTGTTCCTATCCTGATTCTGTTCCAAGAGAAGTCTGGGGAGTTTGAGAAGTTTCCTTCAAAGTAGGTTTTTACTATTTCCCACAAAATAAAATCTTTTTGAAGGTATAGCGCTGGTGAAATAAACCAAATTATGTTGTTTTTTCTTCCTGAGAACTCCCGGGGAAAGAGCATTACTGATGAAAATCCTGCTAACGAAATTCCAATATCCATTATCTTGAAGCTTATTTCTGTGTAAGGTGATATGAAGATTTCGGAGAATCTTTCATCTTTTGCGAATCTTTTACCTAAGTTTATGTATCCGAATATACTGAAAGAATAAATTCTGAATTTATGTGTGTATCTTGCGGATGAATCTAAAAATGTTATTACTCCTTGTCTTCCTTCTATTTTGTTTTGTGTTTCTAATTCAAAATTAGCTCCTATTACAAGGAAGTTCGTAGGAAAAAAGTGGGAAGATAATCTGTGAGAAATTGAAAAAATTTCAAGGTCATTTATTGCTGTAATGAATGAATATTTTGCTCCAAATTTTTCTATTTCAAGTCCAGCTGATGAGTTTTGGTAAAAGAACATGGGAGTTCTTGCATTAAGTTCGAGGTTTTCGGTCAAGGAATAAAACTCTCCGCCTCCTTTTATTTCAAAAAAAGGATTGTATTCTTTGCTTTTTAGGAATTCAAACCTTGCGTTCCATAGAATATTTGATACTATATCCCATCTTTTTTGGACATCTTCACTTTCAAAAATTACGGGATACCCTTTTGTTGAGAAGGAAGAATTTAGGTCTATTTCTCCTTTGAAATTTATTTCACTTGTCTGATCGCTTATTAGCTTTTTGAGCTTTCTGATTTTTACTTTATCTATATCCTCATCATGTTCTTGGATGTTATAAATTTCTGATTTGGCTTTTTCGTTTTGTCCTTCAAGGAGATATATATTTGCTAAAATGAAAGATATTGATGGTTTTATCGTTTCTGATTTGTTTTTTATTCCTTCAAGAATATTTTTTGCTTCTTCTAATTGCCCCTTTTCAAAAAGTATTTTTGCTTTTTCAAATGCGATTCTATCCTTGAATTTCTCTTCAATAGGTAATAAAATTCTAAATTCCTTTTCAAGTATTTTTTCATCTTTTTCCTTCTGAGCGATTATTGTGTATATTATTGGGTTTTCTTCCGCTTCATTTTCGTATATTTTTATTAAGTCATATGCCTTTTCTTTTTCTCCTCTCTCAAAATATAAAAGAGCTTTTGAAATTGCGTTTAACTTATTCCCATTCGCTTTTCCGTACAGAGATGGAATAATGAGCAGAATCAGAAGGAAATTTTTCATATTTCTGACTACTATCTTAATCAATAAGATTGCTTTTTTCTTCATCGTAATTTTATTTTTGTTTATGCTTTTATCTTAAATTCTACCTTAAAAATTATATTCTTCTGTAAAAATTTTTAAGATTTATTTTATCTTGATGTTTTGGGTAAGAAAATACTTTTTGTCTCATTTAATAACTTCCTTTTTTGTTTTTGTTTTTTCTTTTTTGTTTTTGGATTCTTTTTATGGCAGAACTTATGCGAACAATTTTATATTTTTCCATGGCGATCATGATAGCCAAGATTGTGTCATGCCAGGGGGAATAATTTTTTCCTTTGATAGAATATCCGATTTGTATTTTGATTTTGATGGAAGAAAGATATTTTTTTATCCTGTTCCTCTTACTGCTTCACATCTTTGGAACGGTGTTGAAATATGCGACAAAGATTTTCCTGTGGAAAGGATTTTTTTAAGAAAGAAAAGAAGGAGTGTAGGAGTAGAGAGCGATAAAGACTTAGCTTTGAGGATAAAAAATGAAAAAGAATTTTTATCTCGTATATATACGCGCGTGTCTCAGAGAATGTGGGATGGAAACTTTATCTTACCTGTGAAAAATTACAAAAATATAAAGTGGAATTTCGGACACAAAAGGGAGATAAACGGTTATTTTGCTGGTCAGCACAGGGGTATAGATATATCTGCACATAGGGGAACACCTGTTTTGGCAGCAAATTCAGGTATAGTTGTTGTAGCCAGAAAATTTACGCTTGAGGGAAATCTCGTGGTAATAGATCACGGTACAGGGGTATTCTCAATATACGCTCACCTTTCAAAGTTTCATGTGAAGGAGGGAGATTTCGTGAAGAAAGGGCAGATTATAGGTCGTGTTGGCTCTACCGGTAGAAGTACTGGACCACACCTTCACTTTGGCATAAAGGTTGCAGGCGTTGACGTAGATCCTCAAATATTTATGAATATAAATAAGGTTTTATCGTCGTATTATAATGGAAATTCTAATGAAACCAAAATAAAGGAAGATGTGAAGGAGGAGGGAAAGAATTTGTAATTCATCACTTCGTACGAGTTTTCCTTTTTCTTATGAATTTTCCTGTTTTTCTTGATTGTTTTGTTTTTCCTTCTTATTTTTTTTATTCTTTTTTTTTTGTTGAATAAGGGGGTTTTTTGGTATTATGACTGAATTTGAAAAGAGAATGAAAAGCAAGCTCGAGAGTATGAGGGCAAGTATATTGTCTAAAATAAAGTTTTCTACATCTATACCGCAAGAGGAAAGATCAGATATAATAGATCTTACATCTGTTGAAAAATTAAGAGATGTGGAAAGTATAGTAACTTCTATTGATACTGATATACTGAAACTTATAGAAAGGGCACTTGATAAGATCCAGAGTGGAACTTATGGATATTGTGAGATCTGCGGAATAAAAATAGATAGAGAAAGATTAGAAGAAGTCCCTTATGTAAGGTATTGTATAGACTGTCAGGAGAAAGTTGAACTTGAAGAAAGGGTTTCGAGGGTAGAGGAGGAAACATTAGCTTCTGCACCTATTAGAGTCTCATTAGATGATTCTTCCGTTGATTTGGAAGAGGTTGAAGAAGAAGAGGAAAAAACCACAGAAGGTAAAGGAGAAGAAGAAAGAGAGGAAGAAGAAGAGAGGGAAGAGGACGAGGTTGAGAGCGAACTGAAAGATATTGGGATATCCGAAGAATTGGATAAGGAGTTAGAAGAAGAAATAGAAGAAGAAGTTGAAAAAGAAATTGGTGAATATGAGGAGGAGGATTTTGAGGAGGAGGATTTTGAGGAGGAAGAACAAGTAGGGCGAATGAAAAAGGGTAGAAGGAAAGTCGCTAAAAAGTATAATAATGAAGATAAATTGAAAGTTAGAGGAAAAAAGGTAGCAAAAAAGCAAACTCCAAATATAAAAAAGGAAAAGAAAAGAAAGAAGAGAAAAGGACAGAATTTAAAGCAAAAGTAAAAAAGGTAAAAACACAAACAACAAAAACAAAAGAGACGGGGAAAGAAAGTCCATCAAAAGCCAAGCGGAAGTCCGGAAAGTAGCTGAATATAAATTTATTCAAATTATTCTTGAAAGTAGAACTCCAAGTTCCCAAAGTAATATAAGGGGGATAGCAAGTAAAATCTGAGTGAAAGCATCGGGAGTTGGAGTTATAAAAGCAGCTACTATGAAGGCTAATACTATTATATAAGGTCTCGCTTTTGATATTGTGTTTAAATCTAAAATTCCTGTTTTTACCAGTGCTAAAACGACCAGAGGGGTTTGGAATGCAAAACCAAATATCAGTGAGAACTTCAACGCAAAAGATAGAAACTCGGATATACTAATTAGTGCTTTTATTTTCTCAGATGAAAAAGCATTTATAAGAAATTTTAATGAGGTAGGTAAGACAATAAAAAAACAAAATGATGAACCTGCTATGAAAAGCAAAGAAGAAATTATTATTATGAACCTCGCTATTTTCCTTTCTCTTGGATATAAAGCAGGTGATATAAAGAGCCATATCTGCCATATAAGTAAGGGAACACTGATAATTGCAGATATGTAAGCGGAAATTTTTATATGAGCCCAAAATGATTCAAATGGCTTAGTAAAAATGAACTCCGGTATTATTTCTTTGAATTGACCTAAAAATATATCCATTATTTTTTTTCCGAATGGTATCGAAATCAAAAATATCAATACGAAAGATACTATTGGGATTATTAATCTCCTCCTTAACTCTTCAAGTTGTTCTATTATTACTTCTTTTGTTATCTCAAATTCTTCTCCTTTTTGATTTTGATCCTCTTCTTCTTTTTTTTTATTTTCTAATTTTTCCTCTTTTTTTATCTCTATTTGTTCGTTTTCTTTTTCTTCAATCATAGAGATGAAAAACTGCTCTCTTTACTTCTTCCATAGTAGCCTGTGCAAACTCCTTTGCCCTTTTTGCTCCTTCTTTAAGAACATCTATAACAAAATCGTCTCTTTTTTCTATTTCTTCTCTCTTTGATTGTAATTTCTCTATTTCAGGAATCATGTTCTTTAAAAGAACCTTTTTGCAATCAATACATCCTATTTGTGCTGTTCTGCATCCGGATTCAACATAATCTCTATCATTTTTTGGTGAGAAAACCCTATGCAATGTATAAAGAGGACACCTTTCTGGTTCTCCGGGATCTTTTCTTGTTTTCCTTGCGGTATCTGTCATATATGTCATTACTTTTTCTTTTATTCTGTTTATGTCTTCTGTCAAAAAAATTGCGTTGTTATATGATTTTGACATTTTGCGTCCATCTGACCCTAAAATTTTAGGAGATTCAGATAAAACGGGTTCTGGTAACGGGAAGACATTCCCAAAAATTCTGTTGAATTTTTCGGCTATATCTCGTGCTATTTCTATGTGTGGAATTTGGTCTTTTCCAACTGGTACTTTTTCAGCTTTATACAAAAGTATATCAGCAGTTTGTAAGACAGGATAAGAAAAAAAACCCAAATTCAAAAGTCTCTCTTTATTTCCAAATTCCTCAAGAGCCTCCTTGTAAGTTGGATTCCTTTCAAGAAGTCCCATAGGTGTTATCATTCCTAATATCGTGAAAAGTTCTGTATGCTCTGGGACATCAGATTGTAAAAATATGACAGATTCTTCCGGTGAAATTCCAGCTGCGAGCCAGTCTTTTACCATTTCGAACGAATTCTTCCTTATTAATTTTGATTCTTCCCAATCTGTTGTGAGTGCGTGAAGGTCTGCAACAAGAAAAAAACACTTGTGTTTTTCTTCCTGAAATTTTAGCCACTCTTCAATTACAGATTTGAGGTGTCCTACATGCAGGGCTCCTGTGGGACGCATGCCTGATAAAATCCTATACTTTCTTGTTTTTGCTTCTTCCTTGTTTTTCTTCTCGTCTTTCATCTCTGTTATAATTTCTTTTGCCATTTTATAGTTTATCTTATGCCGAAAGCAATAATAAAGAATTTTATTTTTATGGTTTAGATTTTCAATTCAAATTTTGTGAAAAATAAGAAATTCCTAAAATCCGTAAAGAATAGACATAACAAATCTTGCTGGTTTTACAACCACAATCTCAAATATAGGTAACCCTAACCTATCTAATAGAACTATTGCCAAAATCCCAATAAAACCGAATAGTTCGTATCTTGCTGCCTTTTCTATGGTCATTCTTGGTATTAGAGCAAAAAATACTCTGGAACCATCAAGTGGTGGAATGGGAATAAAGTTGAAGAAAAAAAGAGCAAGGTTGATAAAAGAGGCTGTTATGAAGAAATTATGTAAGATTTCCGTCATACCAAAGATTGAGTAAATAAGCTTGTATATTATAGCTGATAGAACTGCAAGCCCGAAGTTCGAAAGAGGTCCTGCCGATGCAGATATTGCGAAATGTATCATAGGGCTTTTGAAGTAATATGGATTTATAGGAACAGGTTTTGCCCATCCAAATCCAAAAATTGCCGCGAACAAAATCCCAAAAGGATCAAGGTGCGCTAACGGATTCAGAGTAAGTCTTCCTAATCTCTTTGCAGTTGGATCTCCTAGTTTCCATGCACTCCACGCATGGAAAAACTCGTGTACAGATAAAGAAAAAATAACTATGGGAATTATCAAAATTAAAGACTCAATACTCCACATATTTAGAATTTAGTTACTTGGTTTTTGAATTCAAATTTATTTGTTTTTTCTATTATTTGTTTGTTCGTTCATTTGTTTTTGTCATTTCCGTTGTTTGAATAATAATTTTCACTGAACTTTGCTAATTTCAACGAAAAAATTTTTTTTTAAAATAAACTTTAATCAGTATGAAAAAAATCAAAAATGGGATTACTATTATCAGATATATGAAGAGAGATATATTTATTTGGAAGAACATTTTTATTTTTGGATCATTTGTGTTTTTCATTTTTCTGGTTCTGGGTGGATTTGTTTTCTGCGGAAAAAAAGATTATGTTGATAAAGAAGGAAAAAGTATTGGTAAAGGGAAAAATATAACAAGAGCTTCTGTTTGCTGTGTAGGACCTGACGGACGTCCGCATTGCCCACCGCCAAAAGAAAATTGGAAAGATTTCTGTGTTGATTGGCTACCATACATAAAAGATCAAAAAGGTAGATATGTCTTCATACACGGGATAAATGTTTCAGGAAGTAATAAATTTCCTGTGAATGAAGACCCTTGCACATTTGAGGTCAAGGGTATTCCTGATTATGTGGGAAAACCATTCCCCATCGAAAAAGCAGATGAGTTTTTCAGGCAGATCAAAAATCTCGGTTTCAATACAATAAGATTGCTTATTTCAATAGAAGGGGTTATGCCAGAATCCCCAGATAAGATAAACTACGATTATATCAATTACATAAGAGCTGTTGTGGAAAAGGCTTGGGAGCACGATATTTATGTTCTTTTAGACTCACATACAGATGCAGTATTTTCAAGATTCTTCATCGCCAGATTTAACGATACGGAATCTCCTGTTGTCCAACTTTTAAGAACTGCTCTGGCTATCGGAGGTGGTTTAGGAGGAGGTCAAAGTCCTGTATCTTTTGATATCGCGGGATTGGTCGGAGCTCTATTGCCTCAGAAAGGCCTAAACAAATGTATGGGAAAAGATGTCAATACTCCTTACAATAACGCTGTCAGAGGTAATATGTGGCCAAAATGGGCTGTTCAAGCTATACTTTATGAGAAGAATCTTGACTCCGGTCTTTGGGGCTATCCCAGAATCACTCTTATGCTGAGAAAATTTATAGAAAGTGATGAGAATTGGCAAAAAATAGTAAATGTTGTCTCAAAATTTGATAAGAACATAGCTAATAGTCTTTCTGGACTGAAAGATCAAGTAAAAGGTTTTCTTGAAATTCCTGGGTTTGATATAAATGAATTAGAAAGGGAAGAAATAATTCAGGGAACAACAGATATGTTGCCTTTTACTAATTGGGGGTTGAATGCTGGACTTTCTCTTGATGTCCAGAGAGCTTGGGCAGCTTTGTTCGCAGGAAAAGATGTGTTTCCAGATCTCAAGGTGGGTAAAGATAATATTCAGGAATATCTACAATCTGCTTATGAGAGGATGTGGGGTGAGGTTGCGAAGGCGGTTGCGGGAATGCCGAATGTTATTGGATACGATATTATGAACGAACCGAGCGGATTTTTCCTTCTTATGTCAATTATTGCAGGTTATCTTCATACAGGTTCAAAGGAAGGTATCATAAATATAATTGATACTATTTTTGGAGATAGAAAATTTGCTGAGGACCTAGTTGATATACTCATAGGTATCGGCCTTATTCCAGATGTCACACCTGAAACAAGAGAGCAGGAGATAAGGTTGTGGGGGTTTGATAAAGCAAATCTTTTGTCTATTTTGGGGCTAAACTACGGTTTTGATAGAAATTACATAATGCCATTTCATGAAAGAATGGGAAAAGCGATTTTGCAAAATGATCCAGATGCTATAATTTTTGTTGAACCAACCATTTCATCTATTGAAAACCTTCTTCTTTTTGTTCTCGGTGGTGGAGAAGGTGAAACAGTTTTTGCCGTTCCATATTCAAGACCTGAACTTCCTCAGGTTGTTTATGCTCCTCACTGGTACCCGGATATTTACCCATTCCCTGGTTTCAATATGCCTTACAGGGTTTTCAAAGTTGAGGAGAAAAGAAAGAAGAAAAAAGAGTATTTTAACTCTATTCTTACTCATATTTCATCTGCGAGAAAGAATATGGGAAATATTCCTGTTGTTTTAGGAGAATACGGAACTTACTTTACTTTAAGCTCTAAACCAGCTACTAACATTGACCAAGGTGAGTCAATTTGGAAGAAAGCAGTTGAGAACGCTCGTTCAGAAAATTACATAATACCGAAATACATCATAAACGACGAATATGAGGCTCTTGAGGATATAGGAATAGGTAGGATACTTTGGTGTTGGTCCTGGGAGAACGATGATTGGAGGGGAGAGGGATGGAATGCTGAAAACTTCTCAATAGTTGAAGTATTATCTCCTGAGGATTGTCGTCCAATTTCTCCCAAAGCTAAAAGTTGCGATGAAGACCCTTATATTGTTAAGCTTGATAGTGGTTCTTATCTTGTCCCTCGTGCATACGAATCTTATGCAAGACCACATCCAAATTTCATTGCGGGCAAATTAAAATCCCTACAATTTTTCTCAAAAGTACATTATTTTGATCCTGAAAAAGGAATTCCGAACCCTGGAGGTGAATTTTCTCTTGAATTTGAAAGCAAGGAGACAGATGAACCGACAGAAATATTTATTCCGTATTACATATATTATCCAGATGGATTTTTTGTGTGGGTTTCAGATGGTTATATTATGTACGACCACAAAAATTTCAGGTTATATTGGTATCACGAAGTTGATGAGCCGAGATTTACTCACAAGATAGTGATAAGACCACCAATAGAAGGAAAAATTTCAGATGATTGGGATTACTTTGTAAAGGAAGATGTTATAATTTCAAGAAAAGGGAGGTGATAGGAAATGTTTTTTGTTGTATTTTTTGTTTTTGTGTTTTTGTTTTTTGGAGAGGTGTGGGCTGAGGATGGTGGAAATGAAAAAAAAGTTGATTTTTCAGGGTATTTTCAGAACTTCTTTATTTTCAAAACAGATAGTGATTTTGATAAATCTCCCGCTTTTTATGAGCCATGGGGACAAACCGCAGGTGTTCTCGGTACATATGCCGAACCACGAATATCTTTCTTCATAGGGGAAAATAAATTTGCAATTGAAACTTTGTGGGGGTTCAATTTGTGGAGCAGAAATTTCACTTTTGCAAGACCTGATGCGGAAGCAGGGAGACAACTTTTCATTTTCGCAAGGCAGATTTACTCCGATGTAAAAATAGGAGAAAGTAGAGTTAAAGTTGGATACCAATACTTTGCTGACCCACTTGAAATATTTCTGAGGAACTGGATAGGAGGAGCAAGGTTTGAATCAAAGAATTTCCAGATATTTTTGGGACAGGTTCCAGAGCAAACCTATGAAGGAATTGAGCTTTTCTCAAACAACTTTGCGAATGATACATTTGTTCTCTCATTTGCTTATGCTTCTGGTGGATTTGCACCAAAAGACGGAATTCCATTTGTCGGTGAAGGATTTTTTGGTGGAATTTACAACCTGATTGACAACTCAGTAATAAGAAAATTAACATTCATTTCTACTCTTGTCCTTGGTTATAGGTATGAAGCAGAGGGTTTCTCTTTTATTGGCGGTTTTGCGGGGCAGGCAGGAGTGTTTACAAAGTCAGCTTTTGATTTGAAGAATGAAAATCATCTTGCAGGAGCTCTACAAGCTTCAATTGTAAGTAAAGGGAGAACGAAAATTGGCTCAGATATTATGATATTGAGCCCTGATAATCCAACTTATAGAGAAGGACAAAACTTTGCTTTTATTTACTCAGGAAAATCTATGAGCAGAACTTTAATTCTTACAGAAGATGAAATAATATTCAAGTCAGATAACCTTGATCTCAATATGGGTGAAAACTTTTCACAATTCAAACTTATGAGACCTGGATTTTTCGTCTTTGATGTGTGGGCAGATTTTCCGTTATTTTCTGATCTTAGTTTCATACCAATAGGGGGCGTTGGATTAACTCTTTCTGGGGAGAATTCTTTGAAGTCAAATTTTATTGGTTTGGAAATAGATGGAGTTTTCAGATATTCTATTGCAGATAATTTGAGATTTGATTTTGCTAACATATTTTTTATTCCCGGCAGAGCGGCTGCAGCTTTTGTGAATAAAATAAATCCAGCCTCGCAGAATTTAAGACCATTTATATATTCAGTCGAGTTCTCTTTGCGACTCTCTTTCTAAAATTTTTAACGATACAACTCAGGTTTCTTGTGCGGAGACTTCTGATGATGAGCTTTTATCGGCAAAGTAGGAACCCGCAACAATAATGAACTAAATATAATCATAGGTGTGATCGAGATTTGCGGTGGTAAGGATAATAATTGTGATGTTCGTATAGATGAATATAATTTTTGTTCAATTTTGGGAGCTAAATTGGATACTTGATATCACACTTGTGTAATAAAGCAGGATAGTTCGTTGTGCCAGTGTGGTTTTAATAGAGCCTGATAAGATAGCATTAGTTTTTTTTGGCAGGTTTGTTTGATGTTGAAATAAATTTAAAATCTATGCCTACACAAATAGAATAAGAAAACTTTTCTTAATCGCATAATCTGAATTTCATGAGTTTTCAAATTTCGTAAATAGAAGTTTCTTATAGTGTTTTTTTTACTTTTTATTTTTATGAGATATTGTTCAAAGAGAGCATGCGGAGCACAAAGGGGAAATATAAGCGCGAGTCTTTTTAGTTTTGCCCTCGTATATTTATTACCAGTTTTAATTTTCTTTTTAGTTTTGATTTTTTCTGTTTTCTCTTCCGGATGCAAAAGATTAGAGGAACAAGTTGAGACCTTGAGAAAAATAAATTTATCTTTTGAAGGTGGAAATCAATTTAATTTTTCATATAAAATAAATTTGGAACAGAAAGATGTTCAAGGTTTAGGCTTGAAAGTTGGGAAAGCGAATTTATATCATGCCAGAATAGATATTGAACCTATAAAAAATACGAAATCTCGTATCAAGATTGAATTTGATACTGGTTTTTCTCCTGATTCTATAGTTTTCTTTGTTCCGGGAGTTTTCATAAAAGGGAATATTTTTTCACAAAACAAAGTTTATTCTCTTTTGAAGTCAAAAAGATGGATTTTCAGGGAAGATAGATTACCTGTTCCTATATCGGTTGCATACGATGAGAAAAAGCAAAAATTGGTGGCTCTCCTGAAACTACCTGCTCAATACGATTTTACAGATCAAAATCAAATAGATTCAGATTTACGAGAAATTGTCGTTGATACAGATATTTTTGGAATTGGCTTTGATTACGATACTCAAAAAATAATTTTTACTTTCCCTTTTGAGGAGTATCCTGTATTTTATAGGAGAAAACTTTCTACTGAGTCATTTTACGAGTTGCCTTCAAAAAAAGCTCTTTACAATTTTTCATCTAAAAAATTTTTTGACCTTTTCATCGTTGAGCTTGAAGGGGAAAACTTTGCTGATGCTGTTTTGACGCTTTGGAAAATTGTGTATAAATTATATGAGAAAAACGGGGTTATTTCTGAGAAATTACCAAACTTGAATTTTGATTATCAGCTCAGTGTTTTATCTTCATTTTTCAGAAGATACTTTTATGATGGAGAGAAGATAAAAGGGTTTTTCTCTTTCGTTCGCACGGAAACGGGAGATGTATTTTTGCCTTGGATTGAAGCAAGCTTTACAGGTATGGCTCTTATGAATGCATCTAATTCAATACTTTTGGGGAAATATTTGAAAGATAGCGAGCTCATTGACAGGGGAAAAAAAGTTATTTTATCTTGGTTGGAACACGGTATGGAAAACGGATTTTTCATAGACTGCTTTGACACAATATCAAATTCTAAATGTGAATTCAGACCTGTTTTTTTTAAAGACGCTTTCTTTTCAAGGAGAAATTTTGAATCCTTGCTCGCCCTTTATCTTGCATATTTATATGAGACCGAAATTTTCCCGCAAGACTATGATTTCATGCTCAAGGTAAAAGATGCTTTCATAAAAGGAGCTGAAAATATGATGAAGCTTCAAAGGAAAGATGGCTCTTTTGCGAGAGCTTATAAGTTTTCGGGCGAGGAATTTGATACTTCTCCTGCCGGAACACTTTTTTCCGTACCTGTGTTTATCAAAGCTTACGAGATTTCCGGAAATCCCGAATTTCTTCGATCAGCTATTTTATCTGCCGATTTTATCTCAAACCTTGCTGAAAAATTTGAGTTCTACGGATCAACTATTGATGCTAACAGCGAAGACAAAGAAGCAGCAATGTGGGCGTTTATTTCTTGCTATCTTGTATGGAAAAAGGTAAATGAAGAAAAATACTTTACCTGTGCGAGAAGGTCTCTCTTTGCTTCTTTATGGTGGTTCTATCTATGGAATGTTCCATTCAATCCAAATCAACTTTTTTCCAAGATAGGTTTGAAAACTCAAGGTCTGTCATCTGTTAGTGTTGAAAATATTCATGTAGATGTTTATCTTTTCTTTTTTCCTTCTTTGGTTTCGGATTTTTCGTCATTTGAGCCTGATTTTCAAGATGAGCTTATAAAATTTTCTCAAATTATGATTTATGCTGTTTCAGAAGTTGTTCCAACAAATTATAAAAATAACGGCTCTGTTCCGGGAATCATACCAGAGGTTATACAGCAGACATGGTGGGATTACGGTTTCGGAGGTAAAGGTACTTACAATTTAACAAGTGCAACAGGTTGGACGGTTGCAAGTACAATAATAGCCTTCTCTCAATTTCTTTTAGGAATTAGATTCTGATTGCTTTTGAAGGGTGGATGAGCAAAATATATTATTCGTTTTTCTATCCTAAACTCTTCTAATTTTGGTAAAGTTTAAGAAGTGATAATAATTTGAAAAAATAATAAGAGGTAAAGCCTTGATATCTTGTTTATCCCATCTTTCAATCCGGTCTTATATGGATGTTCTTTACCAGATTAAGTTTCCTGCCTCGTGTTGTAAAGCTTATTTATTATGGAATAAGAGATACTAAAAGAGATACTAATGCTATAAATTTTTGTTCAAAATAGCTAGTTAACTATAATCGCTCAAAAATTGATTTTATTCAAAGAACGAGGTTATCAGACCTTTTTGTCCTTTTTCTTTTCTTTCAAAGACTATTTCTGCGGCTTTGATTGCGCCGACTGAAAAAACTCGCCTTGAAGATGCCCTATGAACTATCTCAATTCTTTCTCCATCTCCTAAAAAAAATATCATGTGGTCTCCTATGACATCTCCTCCTCTTACTGCGAATATTCCGAGTTCATTTTCGGTTCTCGGACCTACTACTCCACTTCTCCCGAAAACTTTTTGTCCGCCAAGAACTTCTGCGAGCTTTAAAGCCGTACCAGATGGAGCGTCTTTTTTCATCTTATGATGTATTTCAACAATTTCTACATCAAAATCTGGCAAACTCTTTTTTATTTCAGGTAGTATCTTTTTTAAAAGTAAATTTATCCCTCTGCTCATATTATAAGAAAAGAAAATGGGAACACTTTCTGAACACTTTTTTATGAAATCCGTTTCCTCATCTGAAAAACCAGTTGTGCCTATAACGAATCCTATGTTCATTTTGTTTTCATATACAAATTTGAGATACGGAATTATAACTCCTCTATGTGAAAAGTCTATTATTACATCTATTTTTTCTTTCTCATGAATTTTTTTTAGAGCTTCTTCGCTTGATATTATTGGGAACTCATAAGGAATAAAAGGGAAGAATTCTTTTGAGGTTTTCCCTTCAAATTCTTTTCTCTCAATTCCTGCGCATATTTTCACTTGTTTCTCATAGGCAACATTCACGATTTCCCTTCCCATCTTACCCAAAATACCACAAATTGCAATCTTCATGTTTGATTTTCTCCTCCTTTACTTTTGATTTTTTTCTCCTTTATTTGAAGTATTCGCCTATCTATTATTATTTCTCTTATTTTTTGTTTTCCTTTTTATTTTTTATTTTTTATTTTCTTTCTTCCTTTGTTCTTTCTTTCTTGTTTTTATTTCAGGTATTTTCCTATTATTGGTTCAAGTTTTTTCTTTGTTTCCTCTGGGATTTTATCCTTTTCTGTGACGATTGCGAATTTGAGAGCATCCTTGCATGGACAGTTTCTCTCATCTTTTATTTTTCTCAGAAAAATTTTTAAGATCTTTTTGGCTTTCTCTATATTTTTTTTGAGATTCTCTACAACCATTTGAGCTGTTACCACTTCCTCACCTTCATACCAACAGTCATAATCTGTTGGAAAAGCCAAAGTTCCATAGCATATTTCAGCTTCTCTTGCAAGATATGCCTCTGGTAGGTTAGTCATTCCTATGACATCAACATCAAATTTTCTCCATAGTAAACTTGCCGCTTTTGATGAAAATTGCGGTCCTTCTATGCATATATATGTTCCACCTTTGTGTGTCACTACTCCTGCTTCTTTTGATGATTCTGAAAGAGCTTCAAAAATTTCTGGACACACAGGTTCTGCAAATCCAACGTGTGCTACAATTCCGTCTTCAAAAAAAGTTCTCGCTCTTGAAACTGTCATATCTAAAAACTGTGAGACAATTACTGCGTCCCCTGGTCTTATATGTTCCTTCATACTACCTACTGCTGATACACTTATTATTCTCTGAACTCCCAATTTTTTTAATGCAAATATATTTGCTCTGAAATTTATTTTGTGTGGAGGAATAGTGTGGTTTCTACCGTGTCTTGGAAGGAAAGCAACTTTCTTACCTTCAAGTTCTCCTGTGACTATTTTGTCGGAAGGCTTTCCAAACGGAGTTTCAACTTCTACCTCTTCCTTTACTTTCAATCCTTCTATTTTGTAAAGACCAGTTCCCCCTATTATTCCTATCATTTTTCTCCCTCTGTTTTGGTTTTTATTTAATATAGAGATTTTATTTTATTCTTTTATATTTATTATTTTTTTATTTTTATTTTTGCTTTTTCCTTATTTATTATTTTTTTCTTTTTTTCATTTTTTTGTAAAACTTTCTTTCTTTTTTCTTTGCCTTGTCTGATGAGGGACCAGAAGTTGTTCAAAATCTTGGCTTTTTTTTTGCAATGATTACATTTTTTCATATGAAAAAAAATAAAAAAACAAAAAGGAAAACAAAAAATAAGAGAAATAATAATAGATAGGCGAATACTTCAAATAAAGGAGAAAAAAATCAAAAGTAAAGGAGGAGAAAATCAA
>AWOA01000005.1 GCA_000494225.1 Candidatus Calescibacterium nevadense OTU 1 | reverse complement strand
GCAATGATTACATTTTTTCATATGAAAAAAAATAAAAAAACAAAAAGGAG
This sequence comes from Candidatus Calescibacterium nevadense OTU 1, assembly GCA_000494225.1. Taxonomy (GTDB): domain Bacteria; phylum Calescibacteriota; class Calescibacteriia; order Calescibacteriales; family Calescibacteriaceae; genus Calescibacterium; species Calescibacterium nevadense. The sequence goes on along the minus strand of AWOA01000005.1, from coordinate 20,737 downwards.
GTAAAAAACGTGGGAAATAGAAAATTGAGATGTGGGTTATTGATGTTTCTTTTTTTTGTTTGTTCAAATTCATTTGCATCATCAGGGGAAGAAGATAGGTTTCAGAAGTTTCAGGAGTTCAGAAAAAAGTATGGGGAGGAGTGGATATCTTTGTGGGAGAGAGGAAAACCGAAGTTAATTTTTGGAGGGAAATTTTCATCTCAAAATCCAAGCCCAGTAAGACCGCAGATAAGGTATAAGGAGTTCAAGAAAAGTTCAGTGGAGAGGGAATTTTCACCTTTTTCAGTTACTTCCAAGAACGAGAAGTTGGTAATAATTGAGTTTCCAGCTTATATGGCTTTTTCACCGAATGAAGATGGGATAATGGATAGAGCAGAATTTGTTTTTCAGCAAGTTGTATCAGCGACTGATGCATGTGGCCATCAAGGCAAAGCTCCCCACAGATGTTTTTTGATGTGGAGTTTGGAGATAGAAGATTGTAATGGGAGGGGATGTGAAGTGAAAAGGAAGTTTGAAGGGAGTCAAAATGTTCAATTTTCACCTGGTCAGGAAAACGCAATGGTTCCAGTAACTGTTGTGTGGGACGGAAGAGATGAAGGGGGAGAGATGGTAAAAGAAGGTGTTTATTTTTGGAGATTTGATGTAAGATATGTGAGGGAAACAGAGATTTGCTACAAAGGTTGCGTGTGTAATGAAAAAAAAGAAGAATGTTTTGATGAATGTTTTTTGAGAGAAAAGGAGGTAGGGAGAGCGGGAGTGAGTTGGGATATAGTGTTAGATATAACTCCGCCGAGGATAGAATTTTTAGGACCTGAGGGGATATCAGAGGAGAGAGGGAGGATATTGATAGGGTATGAGGATAATTTGGGTGGGGTATCAAGAGAGAGTTTTTATGTTGAGATGAACGGGGAGGAAGTGAGCGGGAGGTTTGAGGTTGGGGATAAAGAGGCCAAATGGGATTTTTATGAGATGGAGGAAGGGGATAAATACATAAGATTTTGGATTTCGGACATAGCAGGGAATGTTGGGATGGGTGAAGGAAGATTTAAGGTTATATCTGATGAGACGATTAAGAATGTAGGGGTTGCAAGAGAATTTTTGTTATCTTTAAAAGAAGTATATGGTTTCAGGGATGATTTAGGAGATGTAGAGGTGGATTGGGAGATGACAGAAAAGAGAGAGAAGGAGATAGGAGAGGGTGAGGAGGCGTTGAGGATAGAGACAACATTTGTGAAGTTTGTGCAGAGGTATGAGGGAGTGCCTGTGGTAGGAGGGAATTTGAGTGTGATAGTAGATGAAGAGGGGAGAGCAAGGGGGGTATATGGTAAATATTTTCCATCAATTCAGGTATCAGTAAGACCAGCAATAAGTTCAGAGGAAGTAAAGAGGATAGCGAGGGAGGTTTTGGTAGCAGAAGAGATTTTTGGAGAGCCAGAGCTTTGGATATTGCCTTTTGAAGTTTCAAGGGGTTTAGAATATCGTTTGAGCTGGCTTGTGAAGGGCAGATTTTATGTTAGTGATTATGCACTTATGTATTACGAGCTTAGGTGGGGTAGGATTTTAACAAAGACAGAGGAAAGACCAATATGTCGTTGTTTTACGTCTCCCTGTCCTTGCGATCCATATCTTAGAACCTTAGGAGTTTTTATAGATGCGATGGAGGGGAGGATTTTATCTACAATAAATCTTGAAGCGAATTCAAATTTATTTTATGCACCTGCGAAGGGATATGTTTTTCCGAATGATTGGACATCAGACAATCAGCAAACTTCGGTGAAGGATTTGCCAGGGGTGATAGATGGTTTATATTTTGAGTACCAATGCGGTAGCTCTATGATATTAAATTTATCCTGCTGTTTATTTTCTTTTTTCCTTTGTCCCTTGTTTTGTTGGGAGAGCAAGCCTCAGATATGCATAACAATTTTGCCGTTAAATCCTGAGAAGGTTCTGATAGGAGATATGGGGAATGGAGTAACAGTTGAGGTTAAAACTTATATGGGTTCGGCAACAGCGGTCGCAAGGGGGGATGAAAACTGGTTTTATAGTTATCCTTATACTGGATTGTTTGAGATTTATTATGATTTAACACAAGAAAAAAATAAAATAGAGGCAGGTTTCAGAGAGGTAAATGTATATTATCATCTGATGAAGGCGTGGGATATGGTAAGATCTTATGGAGTAAAAATCACAGCCCCAATAATAGTGGANGCTACACAATATCCAGNTATTGACTTTCTTCCAAGATGGATATTTTCTTGTGATGCGGGAGCAAGACTGAGAGAAAATGGATACAAGATGGCATTTCTTAATGGTAATGTAAGAAGTTGTATACCAGCAGCTTGGTCAGGCGATNTGGTATATCACGAGTTTGGTCACATTATACTTTTTAACTATAGATTTTACCCCTTCTACAGTGATATAGTATTGGGCAGTTTTCATGAGGGAGTAGCGGATTATATAACTTCTCTTGTTGATTCAAATATAAATAATCTTGATCCAATAGTTGGAGAAGGTTTTCGCTGTCAAGAAAATTCTTGTGCTGAACCTAATTATATACGAAATCTTAACCAGAACGTCAGGCAAGTAAGCGGCGGCCGTGAAATTATCAACTGTGATGTAAGGGAAAATTATTATGTATGCAGGGTAATTCCTTTTGCGGAACCACACGAATATGGAATATCAATAGGAGGAGCTCTTTTTCGTTCTTTGTATCACTTTGTTGAGAAAGCAAATTCAATGGGGAAAGGAAAACTCGTTCCTTACATTCTCTTCAATAAAGCATTTTTTGATACTCTATATCATATGGCAGGCGAAAACATGGTCACGAGTATGGATAACTTTGGGGAGTTCATAGCTAATTTGATCTCTGTTGTCTCATCGCAGAGCTGGGGTAATTTTGAGAATTTGAAGGAAATATTTTCTGAGATTTTAGCGATGATTTCTGTTAACCAATTTATAACAATAGATTTAGATGCTGTTTCAGATGGGATTATATCAACGATAGTAGTGAAGAAACCTTATGTTGGGGTAGGTAGATGGGAATCAAGTCCGCCAAATCATTTTGTAGCAATGGAGACAAATTTTGTTTTCAGCTCACCACCGACTCTTGTTGGATTTTTGGGGACGATAACGGAAGGGGCGACACAGGATTTAAGATGGAGAGTAAGATTAGCAACATCGCCTGACCTTTTCTCGGAAGCTGGGGGTAGAAATGGAAATAATTACTTTGCAACTGATTGGTTTTCAGCTGAGATGAGTTATCCAATAAATTTTGACCCGTATTATTCATCTCCACGTAATATAACTTATTACTTTTTTGAGTATAGGATTCCGGAGGATGTTTTTGATAGGTTTTCAAGTTCGGTTCCTTCTGGTCAGAATGTAAGGATATATGTTTTAGTTGAAGTGGATTATGGAGGGGGAGAAACAAGGGATTCAGTTATAAGGTTGGGTGAAAGAGAGATTTATTATTACTTTGAAGCTCCGGGTAAAGGAGCACCCACTGGGGGAGGAGGAGGTGGAGGAGGGGGGTGTAGTTCATTTTATCCTGATTTAGTTATTGCTTTGATTATAATTTTTTATTATTATTACTCTGCTGCTATTATTATGAGATTTAGGAAATCAGGAAGGAAGGGATTTTAGTATATCTCTTATTTTTTTTACTTCGGGTTGATCAAACGGATTTATTCCCATAATTTTTCCAGTAAGAGCGATTGCTATCTTGAATGAAAAAAGAAAGTATGAAACTTCTTCTGGTGTTTCTCCCATCTCAATCTTCATAACTGGAATTTTTTCAGAGAAAACTTTGAATGTTGCTTCTGCNTCCTTTAAATTTTCCTTGTATTTTGCTCTGTTTTTTGGAAGAATAAAGATTGCACATTTTTGATTTGGATTNATAACTGGAATTTTTTCAGAGAAAACTTTGAATGTTGCTTCTGCTTCCTTTAAATTTTCCTTGTATTTTGCTCTGTTTTTTGGAAGAATAAAGATTGCACATTTTTGATTTGGATTTATAACTGGAATTTTTTCAGAGAAAACTTTGAATGTTGCTTCTGCTTCCTTTAAATTTTCCTTGTATTTTGCTCTGTTTTTTGGAAGAATAAAGATTGCACATTTTTGATTTGGATTNATAACTGGAATTTTTTCAGAGAAAACTTTGAATGTTGCTTCTGCTTCCTTTAAATTTTCCTTGTATTTTGCTCTGTTTTTTGGAAGAATAAAGATTGCACATTTTTGATTTGGATTTGCCAGAATAAGTTGAGCAATTGAATGCTGAAANTGTGGTCCAAGAATTGGTAAAGGGGTTATTCCTTTGCTGTCTTTACCTAGGCTTTCTCCTATAAGCTGTGAGGTTATTTCTCCGAGCTCAAAAAGTTTTCTTGAATAAAAGCACAAAAATAAATCCTGATTTTTTCTTTTCTCTATGTTCTCTAAAAGAAATTCAGTTAGTTTAAAGTGTAAGGAATTTTTATCAAAAATATTTTTTCTTACTTTTTCTATTCCTCTTTTTACTTTTTTGAGTATATCTTCCCTTGTGAGTTTTAGTAGAGGATAAGATATGAAGAAGGTAGAAAACCTTCCTGATAGTTTTTCGGGGAAATGAATTATTTTGGCTTGATTTTTTTGAGCAAATTTATAAAGAGGGGTATTTTCGTTGTGTGTTGTGATAACTAAAATATCAAAGTTTCTCTTTTTTTTCTTTTTCTGATTTTGGGTTTTAATGAATTTTTCAGCAGTCTTCATTAAAGATATTGTTTCAAAAGTCTCACCAGATTTTGATACGATATAAAGCGTGTAATTTTTGCTCTTTTTCATCTTTTCTTGAAGTTCATATTTGTCTTCTGGGGATTCAAAAAATTTCACATCAATTCCACTTAACTTGAATATAGCTCTGGGTCCAGATGATGAACCACCTATCCCTACCCAGAATATCTCTCCTTTGATTTTTTTTAAATTTTCACTTTGTTTTTTCAGTTCTTCTTCTGCTACTTTGTCCTGTATCAAGAAAATCCATTCGGAATTTTCTGCTGATTTAAGTGCTTCTTCAAGAAATTTTTTTAAATTTTCGTATAGGTTTTCTTCTTCTTTAAAATTCTCTTTTTTGCTCAAACTCTCTTTTTCTCCTAAATTTTCCATCTTGCAAAAATAGATTCACACTTTGTTTTTATTTTTGTTTCTTCTTTCTTACTATCTACTTGTTTTTCTTTTTATCAAATTTATATTTTACCATTTTCCATGAATTTTCTTATGTTTCTCATAGCTTGTTTTATTCTGTTTTCATTTTCAACGAGAGCTACTCTTATAAAACCTTCTCCTGATTGACCGAAAGCTACTCCTGGTGCTACTGCGACTTCTGCTTTTTCAAGTAGTAGTTCAGAAAATTTTATTGAGCCGAGTTTTTGAAAATCTTGAGGAATTTTTGCCCAAACGAACATGGAACCTTGTGGCGCTTCAATTTCCCATCCTATTTTTTTGAGCCAGCTTACCACTACATCTCTTCTTCTCTGATATATTTGAGCTACCTTTTTAGGATAATCTTCTGCTTCTCTCATAGCTATTATTGCTGAAATTTGTATAGGTTGAAACACTCCGTATTCCATCCAGCTTTTTATTTTTGATAGTGCAGAAACCAACGTTGGATTACCAAGTGCAAAACCTATTCTGAATCCCGCCATGCAAAAACCTTTTGACATTGAGTAAAATTCTATTGCTATTTTTTTAGCTTCTTTTATTTGTAGTATTGATGGGGCTTCGTATCCATCAAATACAATATCTGCATAGGCAAAATCGTGAATTAGCCATATTCCCTCAGAGATTGCGAAATCTACTATCTTTTTGAAGAATTCCAAGTGTACGCACTTTGTTGTTGGGTTGTTAGGAAAAGAAATGATGATTGCTTTTGGTTTAGGATAGGTTGTTCTCAGAACTTTTTCAAGGTTGCCAAAAAAATCTCCGTTCATAGGGAACGTTCTAACATCTGCTCCTGCTATTATTGGAGCGTAAAGATGAGCAGGATATGCTGGCTCTGGAACAAGGACTGTATCACCTTGCGACAAAATTGCAAACATAAGTTGAAAAAACCCCATTTTCGTTCCATTCACTGGTACTACCTCTCTTTCTGGATCGAGCTCTACATCCCATATTTTTTTATATCTTTTTGCTATTTCTTCTCTAAGTTTAGGGAGCCCATATGTGATTGAGTATCTGTGATTTCTTGGGTCCTCAACCGCTTCTTTTATTTTATTTACAACTTGTGGAGGTGCTGGGATATTTGGGTTCCCCATCCCAAGATCTATTACATCTACCCCTTTTCTTCTAAGCTCCTGTTTTTTCTGGTTTATTGAAGATAGTATGTAAGCGGGAAGTCTTTTGAGTCGGGGGAAATTTTCAAAAACTATAAACTCACTTTCAAACATCCCAATAAAATTGATTTTAAAATTTTTATATCAAAGTTCCTTATTTTTTGATTTGCTTATTTTGGGCTAATAAGAACTCCAATTTAGCTTTTTTTATTTTAATTTTTTATTTTTTTTAAATTTTATCTGAAATGAGGCAAGAGAAAAAAAATAGTTTTATTGCTATCCGTTTTTCTCTGTGCAAACTTNTTTTATTATTAACTTTTATTTCTGCTTTTGTCTCATCTTGTTATACTTTTCAGAAGGTAAATACAAGGATTGATAATGTTGAGGCTCGTCAGGTAAAAATCGAAGAATACGTTGAAAGCACAAGAAAAGAATTAGAGAAAATAAGGAAAATTCTCGCTGATATGGAAGCTAAAATTTCTGCTGTTGATGAAAGGACAGCAAAGCAATCCGCTACATCTTCTGATATAGAAAAGCTCAAATTAGATCTCTCTCAGCTTGAAAGGAGGTTAAGTTTGATTGAGGTCAAGTTAAGTATGCTTGAATCAAAATTTGAAGGGAGGGAAAAGAAGGAGAGGGACGAAAAATTAGGNGGTAGCAATAAAAAGTTAGATGAAAGGGAAGCGAAGGAGAAATTAAATGAAGCAAAGGATCTCATAGTAAATGGCAAGATTGACGATGCCATAAATATTATCAATTCGTTGGTGTCTTCGGGCTATGATTCTTATGAGCTTCGTTTTACTCTGGGGGATGCCCTTTTCAGAAAAGGTGATTACAAGGGTTCAGTTACGGAGTGGATGAGAATAGTAAATGACGAGGACAAGATAGGAAAAGATTCTGATATTTTACCAAGAACTTATCTTAGGTTGGGCCAAGCTTTTACGAGATTAGGAGATACGAAGAGTGCTCAGCTTATGCTACGAGCAGTAATTTNAAAATTCCCAAATAGNCCAGAAGCTAAAACTGCAAAAAATATCCTTGAAAATATGAAATGAAGATGAAAAAAATAAAAATTTACACCTTTTTCTATTATAATTTACTCTTTCCTTGAAATTAATTTGTCAATATCTTGTTGAAGAGATNTGACCACTTCTGCTGATCTTTTNAGAGCTTTCATTTCCTCTTCTTTGAGTTCAAATTCAACTATTTTTTCCGCTCCATTTTTCCCAAGTATTACAGGAACACCAACGAATATCCCATGAATCCCGTATTCTCCTTCGCATAAAACACAGCATGGAAGAATTCTTTTTCTATCAAAAACTATCGCTTCTACCATTTCGAGTACAGCAGCGGATGGTGCATAGTATGCTGAGCCAGTTTTAAGTAAAGAGACTATCTCTGCTCCCGCATTTCTTGTCCTCTCTATTATTTTTTCGAGTTTTTCTTTTGGTAACAATTTCTCTACTGGAACACCTCCAACTTGTGTGTAGCTCAAAACTGGTACCATAGTGTCTCCATGGCTTCCGAGAACAAATGCATTTATATCTTTCGGTGATACTCCTAAATCCATTGCAAGGAATGCTCTGAATCTTGCGGTATCTAAAACTCCTGCCATTCCCATAATCCTATTTTTTGGAAATCCTGTTATTTTGTATGCTGTATATGTCATTGCGTCGAGGGGATTTGACACAACTATTACTGTTGAATTTGGGCAGAACTTTTTTATTTTCTCTGATGTATCTTTAACTATTTTGAAGTTTATTTCTAAAAGTTCCTCCCTTGACATTCCCGGTTTTCTTGGGACTCCTGCTGTTACTATGACTATATCTGAATTTTCTGCTAACTCCCATGAATCTCCTCCTTGAATATTTACGTCGTATCCCATTATTGGTGCGCTTTGCGCTATATCAAGGGCTTTACCACGAGCAAGGTCTCCGACTATATCTATTAAAGCTATTTCTGCGAAGTTTTTTTCCGCAAGCCTTTGAGCCAATGTTCCACCTACCATTCCAGCTCCTACAACTGTTATTTTTGCTTTCATCTTTATTTCCTCCTTCCCTTTGTTTTTATTTTTATTCTCTTATTTGATTTTTCTTTTTTTTAGGTTTTGTTCTATTTTTTATTTTTTTGTTAAAGTTTGATTTATGAGGGAGATTTTATTGAAAGTGGTAAATTACATCAAGGTTCCTTCTATATTGGCTTTTCTATATTCAGTTTTGGTCTTCGTAGTTTTGATGGTTGGGAGAAAAATTCAAGATGAACACTTACGAGGAGCAGTTGCTCTATTTCCAGTTGCCTCCTTGCTTATAATATTCTTTTCTGCTATCATTTTCCAAATTATAAAAGAGAAGATGAAAAAAGGTCAGGGTTAGAAGTAATAAGCTCTCCTAATTTTTCCTCAACTTTTTCAGAGGATTTTAATCCGAGTTTTTTCATAAGTTTCAAACCTTTCTTTGCTGCCGGTACAACATAAGGAATAAATTTTTTGTTTTTCTTCTCTTTGAAGATGAACATAAATCTACCTGCTGCTTTTAAGGTTCGTTGTATCCCGCACATTTCATAATGAACTTCAAAATCTTTTGGTATTTTAAATCCTTTCTCTTCGCTTTTTTGCTTGTACAAAGATTTTATTTTCTCTTCAAGATTTTCTGGAATATCGACATAGGCATCGTAGGTCAAAGATACAAGATCATAAACGTATGGACCGAGCAATGCGTCCTGAAAATCAAGTATTCCAACTTTTCCATCATCAATGCACATCAGATTTTTTGAGTGAAAATCTCTGTGAGTGAAAACATAAGGTGTCTGAGATAAGTAATCAGAAATTTCTTCAAATTCTTTTTTTATTTCTTGGTCTTTATCTATTGTAAATCCCATGAAAAACTCGCAGAAGTGGTTGAATTCCCACATTAACATATTTTTTGTGAATTTTAATTCAAACGCATAGCAATTTTCATCTCTTTCTGCATTCTGCATAATGCAAAGCTGTTCTATTGCGTCAAGATAAAAAACTTCTGATTTTGCAAATCCATTCTCTCTTATAAAAACATCGAGAGGGGTTCTTCCGAAATCTTCAAGTATAAGAATTTTGTTTCCATCGTATTGGTAAATTTTTGGTATTCTGACCCCCGCTTTCGAGAGGAATCTTGCTATGTTTATGAATGGTAGTTCTTTGAAATTTATTTGCTTTTCAAGAATCTCCTCAAATATAATGCGAGGATCTGTGTCACCCATCACCATCGCAATTTTCGTTGTTTTGTCAGGAAAGAAAAGTCTGAAATATCTTCTTGATGATGCGTCAGGTGTTAGTGGTTCAACATCAATAACACTTATNCTTTCTCTTTCAAGGAAATTGATAAGCTTCTCAAAATAAGAATCGGACAAATTTTTGTCTTTCTCCATCTGCATATTATAATTATGCAATGTATAAATTAGAATTTGGAGATGGAGTTTGGTAAAAATAAAAATAAGGATAAAAGNTTTGCAATTGTTCTTTCTGGTGGNGGAGCTCGCGGTGCNTACGAGGTCGGAGTGCTAAAATATATCTTTTTGGATTTCCCACGTGAGAGCGGAATAAAACCTCATTTTGATATATTCTGTGGAACAAGTGTGGGAGCTATACACATAGCTTTTCTTGCCTCATACATAAGGCAGATACAAGAAAATATCAGAATTCTTATCTCGATATGGGAAAAAATGAGAATGGAAACTTATATGAAAGTAAATTTCTCTTTCATTTTCGAGATTCTCAAAGGATATNAAAGTAAAAGGGAAAGTTCTGATGAGGAAAATATCAATATGCTGAAAAGAGCTCTTTTTGATGTCTCAAATCTCAACACGATAATATCAAAAGGGATAAATTGGGAAATGATAAACAGAAATGTCATAGATGGAATGATTCATTCAGTTTGTGTTTTTGCAACACACATAGCTTCTGGTATCACAAGAGCTTTTATAAACTCTCTGGAAATCATATCGGAGTGGAAAAGGGACCCTTTTATGGATTTCAAGCAAGTGGCTTTCCGTCCAGAGCATGTTTTAGCTTCTGCTGCCATACCCATAATATTTCCACCTGTGAAAATAGATGGTCAATGGTATTGCGATGGTGGTGTAAGACTTAANACACCTTTATCACCTGCTATAAGACTTGGAGCAGACAAAATATTCTCAGTTGTTCTGAGATACTATGAACCTTCCCNGCTGAAAAAAAGGGAGGAGGTTTATCCAAATATATTTTACATAATGGGAAAAATATTGAATTCTTTATTTCTTGATAGAATAGCCTATGAATTTTCTCGTCTNGAAGTTATGAACCAGCTCATAGATACAGTGAAAAGTTCATTAGGAGAAGAAGAATTTGAAAAAATAAGTAAAAAGATGAAGGAGGTAAGGGGGTATGAGTTGAANATAGTAGATCTGCTTTATATAAGACCTTCGGAGGANATAGGAAAAATAGCCTATGAATGCGCAAAAAAATACGCCCGCATCCCAACATCACGCAGCAAAGCCCTTATAAAACTTGTGTTAGAGCTCTCACCAAGTGTTGATTCTGATGTTATAAGCTATATATTCTTTGAACCATCTTATACATCTGAACTTATAAGGCTTGGCTACGAAGATGCAAAAAAACAAGCGGACGATATTTTCAAATTCTTCTCATCGTAAATTTTAAATCTCAAGCAAAATAAAATAAATGAAATATCTGAAAATCAGTCCTATCTGATTTGGTATTAATCTTGCAGATAAACTTGAATTTTAAAAATTTGCATACTAAACTTAAAATATGAGNAAATCGAAAACATCAGATTATGAAAGCGAAAAGAGCACGAGGGAAAATGGAAATAATAAGTGGTTAAAAGACAAGAGCGATTTTACACCTCCAAATTGCGCATCAGATGAAACTTTATCTGGAATAAAACTGAAAGAATTTTACTCACCAGAAGATGTAAAGGTAGATGAAAGTTATTACGAGGAGAAACTCGGGCATCCGGGTGAATTTCCCTTCACAAGAGGGATACATAAAAATATGTATAGGGGAAAGCTTTGGACAATAAGNCAATTTTCTGGATTTGGAAGAGCGGAAGACACAAACAAAAGATGGAAATTTCTTTTGGAGCAAGGACAAACTGGGCTNTCAACNGCTTTTGATATGCCAACCCTTATGGGATTAGATTCAGATCATCCTTTGGCAGATGGTGAGGTTGGAGTAGAAGGTGTTGCAATAGATACACTGGCTGACCTTGAAAAACTCTTTGATGGTATTCCACTTGATAAAATATCAGTTTCATTTACAATAAATGCTCCTGCAATTTGGCTTTATTCTTTGTATCTTTGCCTTGCCGAAAAAAGGGGAGTTGATACGAAAATTTTGCGAGGAACTATTCAGAATGATATATTGAAAGAGTATCATGCACAAAATGAGTGGGTTTTCCCACCAGAACCCTCTATGAAGCTCATAGTTGATATGTTTGAGTACTCTGCTTCTCATACTCCTAAATTTAACATAATTTCAGTTTCAGGATATCATATAAGGGAAGCTGGCTCTGACGCAATTCAAGAACTCGCTTTTACCCTTGCCGATGGTTTTGCTTATGTAGAAGCTGGAATTCAAAGGGGGCTTGATGTTGATGTCTTCGCTCCTATGATTTCTTTCTTCTTCAACTGTCATATAGATTTCTTTGAGGAAATTGCAAAATTCAGAGCCGCAAGAAGAATATGGGCAAAATATATGAGAGAAAAATATAATGCAAAAAATCCTCGCTCTTTGTTTCTTAGGTTCCATACTCAGACTGCTGGGTGTTCTCTTACTGCTCAGCAGCCGGAGGTCAATATAATTAGGACAACAATTGAGGCTCTTGCTGCTGTTCTTGGAGGCACCCAATCTCTGCATACGAATTCATTTGATGAGGCTATTTGTTTGCCATCTGAACTTGCAGCAAGGGTTGCTGTTAGAACACAGCAGGTAATAGCTTATGAAAGTGGTGTTGCATCTGTTGCTGATCCTCTTGCTGGTTCTTTTTATGTTGAATGGCTTACGAATAAAATGGAGGAGGAAGCTGAAAAATACTTTGAAAAGATACTTAAAATGGGCAACGGCTCTTTTTATCAAGGAGTGCTTGAGGGGATAAAGAATGGATTTTTCAGGAAGGAGATAGCGAGGGCTTCTTTTGAGTTCCAGAGCAAAGTTGAAAGGAAAGAAAGAATAATAGTCGGAGTTAATGCATTTGAAGAAGAAGACGGTGAGAGATTTGAATTCCCAAAATTTAGACTTAATCCATCCTGCCAAGATGAGCAGATAAAATTCTTAAAGTATATAAAATCAACAAGAGATAATAAAGCTGTTTTACAGAGACTAAATGATTTAAAGTCTGCTGCCAAGCAAGGTAAAAATCTTGTACCTTTTATAAAAGATGCAGTTAAGGAATACGCTACGGAAGGCGAAATAATTGATACATTAAAAGAAGTTTACGGAGAATTTCTTGANNTAAAAATTCTTTGATGATTTGATGAGTAAAAATGCATTTACATCATCTAAAAAGAGAGATAGATTAAAAAAGGCTTTTTTTCTCCTTGTTGTCTTATCTTCTGTTTCTTTCCTCACAGCCGTTGTGACTCAGATGATATCTTCTGTTTCAAGGTCAGGTGTAATTTTGTCTGATGTGAAAAATTCTATTCTTGCAGATTCTCTATGCGACTCTGCATTAGATATAGTTAAAAGGATCCTCCAAGATGATCTATCTCGTGGAAGATATGATTTTTATTCTGAGAACTTTGCAAATGAGGAGGAGCTTTGGTCTAAAACNTATATTTTACCTGTTGATGTTCTTTATGGTAAGATCAGAGTTATAATAACAGATGAAAATGCAAAGCTTAATGTTAATGCCCTTGTAGATTCTCAGGGGAAAACAGAAGCCGTTGCAAGGCAGAACTATCTAAAAGTATTTCAGAAATTCCTAAAAATTATGAGGTTAGACGAGAGATTTGCAGGATATATTCAGGACTGGATAGATTTTGACTCAGAAGGTATCTTTGAAATTCATCAGCAATCTCGTAACTGGTTTATACCTTATCCGGAGGAGCTTTTATTTGTATCAAATCTTGTAAAAATAGATATAAGTCCTTTGATTTCAGATTATTTTGAGGGTAGGCCAGATGCTACTGGATATCCATATATAACTTTTTGGCCATACGCTGGTGCTATGAAAATAAATGTAAATACTGCTCCAAAAGAAATTATAGCTTCTTTCATAGATAAAGATGATGCTCTTGATATTGCTGATAAGATTGTGAGGGAAAGAAAAGATAACCCTTTTAAGACCTTTTCTGAGTTTTTAGTCTTTCTTTCTAAGCTCGTTCCGCTTTCACCTGAAAATTTTTTCAATTTGCGTCCAGAAATGATTTTTGATATAGGTTCGGAGATCTTTTCAGTCAAAATTTTTTGTGAATCTTATGGGGTTCAATCTGGACTTCAAGTTGTTCTTATGAGAGGTGCCACAGAACAAAGCTTTGAGACTTTATTTTTCCGGCGTTTTTAACTCCCTTTAACTATTTATTTACTTTTGTTTGGATTTGAATTTTTTTCTTGATCTTGGATTTGAATTTCTCCCCTTGAAATTTTAAAATACTAAAAAAATGAAAATTTAAGTTTAGAGATGAAAAAACATCAAAATCTTCTCTACTATTTTCTATCGTTGATTTATCATTTTGTTGTTTATCTAATAATTATCTTTACTCTATATCCTGGTTCTGNTCTATCTCAGGAAAGGAATCAGAAAGANAAGGAGATTATGGAAGTCCTCGATAATATTCGCTCAGATATACAGCGAATAAATAAAGATGTTTCTGATATGAGACAATCTATCTTACGCATGGGTGAGAAAATAAAAGATTATCAGCTAAAAACTCAGACCTTCGAAAGTTCTGTATCTTCGGTTTTGTCTGATGTGGGAAATATCAGGAAGGTTTTAGATAATATTGAGAAAGAAGTTATAAATTTGAAGTCAAGACCTGATTTATCTGGAAAGGTTGAAGACTTGGAAAGAAAATTGGATTTTCTATCTGCAAGTTTAAAATTCCTTTTCGGTGGATTAATTGTCTCGCTTTTCTTTTCTTTTTTATCTCTGATTTTATCCATAAGTCAAGGTAGGAGAACTCGCAGGGGTTTGAGATTTTAGATGAGTTTTAGATTTTAATTCCTTCTTCAATTTTCTCAAATCATTATTCTATACTTTGAACTTTATCCGGATTAAATCCCCATCCTGAATTATGTAGTCCCTTCCTACTGTTTTAAAAATACCTTTGCTGTAAGCTTCTGCATCTGATTTACAATTTTTGTATTCCTGAAAGTTTGCAATCTCTGCTGATATGAAACCTTTTTGCATGTCCGAGTGTATCATTCCTGCTGCTTCGAAAACACGAGTCCCATTTCTTACTATCCAGCTTCTTAACTCTTTCCCTTCAAAACCAGTAAAGAATATAACTAAATCCATCGTTTTTTTTATGAATTCGGTTAATATTTGCCTTAATGGAGTTATACCAAATTCTNTGACTTCGTCCTCTGTTAGATCAAATTCAGACATGGCATCACATATAAGAGTATCATCTCTGTTGAGTTCATTTTTGAGTTTATTCCACTGATCTTTTCCTAAATCTGTATTTATTATAATGAAGTAAGGTTTTGCTGTTATGAGTTGAAGTGATTTTATTTCCTCCTCTGCTATTTTTTTCTCCTTTTCCTTCGCAAGATCTATTTTAAATTCTCCATTTTGAGCAAATTGTTCAATTGCTTTCTTTATTTTTTCTAAAACATGGAGAATTTCCTCTGCATCTTTTTGACCCACTGACGCAAGTTTTTTAATTTTTTCTTCTCTTCTTGAAAGAACTTCAAGGTCGCTCATCGAGATCTCATACCTCAAAATATCAAAATCCCTTTTTAGGTCATCCTCGCCTTCAACATGTGGGACAGATTTTAGAAATCTCAAGACATAGACAACAACATCAAGGGGTCTTATGTAAGATAAGAATTCATTACCAAGGCCTAATCCTTCGTGAGCACCTTTTATTAGACCAGCTACATCAACTATTTCAACTGCTGGATATTTTACTTCTGATGATCTAAGAATTTTTCCTATTATTTCTGCTCTTGGCTCATACATTATCATAATTCCTTGATTTTTGCTTTTTGTAGTAAAGGGGTAGGGAGCGACTTCTGCTGATGTTTTGCAAAGAAGGTTGAAAATTGTAGTTTTACCACTTGAAGGTAACCCGACAAAACCAACTCTTATTTTCTCACCATAAAGCATGCGATTTACCTTTGAGAGTTTAATTTTCTCACGAACTCAGCTGTTTTTTCAATAACTAAATTGAGATGTTCTGGATTTGTAAATCTGTGATCTCCGCCTTCAACTTTGAAGAATTCTTTCGGTGGTCTTGCTAAATTGAAAATTTCTAATCCTTCTTTTATATCAACGGTTTCATCTTTATCTCCATGAATTATAAGTATGGGAGGATTTTTCTGGAGTGCATCTTCAATTTTCAACCTACCTATATTTACTTTTGGTGGGCATAGAGCGACCAAACCTTTTGCATGATCTCCGAGTAATATTGCTATTGTTCCACCAAGACTTGAACCAACAAGATAAATTCTGTTTTCATCTAAATTTTCTTTTGCGAATTTGATTACTGCCTTTGCATCCTTAATTCTACCTTCAAGATCATATTTATCTCCTTCTGTTTCTCCACATCCTCTGAAGTCAAATCTCACAAAGTAAAAACCATTTTTTTCAAATTCTTCTCCCATCATCACATACTTTGGACTATCCTTGAATGATTCGAATCCGTGTAGAGCAATTACAACTCCTTTTTTTTGACCTTCTGGTTCATGAANAACAGCTGATATATCTATATCTCCTTTTATCTTTATCTTTTTCTGCATAAAAATATAGATAAGTTTTAATGAAAAGTGAGCAAAATTTTTATTTTCGCAAAGATAAATTTATTTATTTTTTTGAGATTTTTGATGTGAATTTTGGATGTATAGTTTTTATTGGTTTGCAAGTTGTGGTATAAGTTCTTTTGCATTTTCAAATCCAACCATTTTTGAAAACTCATATGAGTAAAGATTTTCAAGTAGTTTTTGAAATTTATCTTGCCTTTCTGGATTTTCTATTAGCTCAAAAGCCAAGTTATAAATTTCAGCTTTTATTTTTGAAGAGCAATCTTTATTTTGTTGTTGTCTTTGGTTTCTCATATTATCTAAGTCTTTTTGCCAATCTTGTTTTCCCTTTTTACCTTCCAAGTAATGAATTATTCCAATTACAATAGATTTTATGTTTTCTTTTGCTTTGCCATCAGAATCAGACATAAGTTGATTATAATATTGTGCAAAAGAATTGAGAATATGAGGTAATGATCCTACAAATTCCTCTTTATTTTTGCTTTTTTCTGAGTAGAAGAAAAGGAAGTTTTTAGTAAAGTAGTAAAGCTTTGTCGCGTTAAAAAGGAAACCTTTATCTTTTACTTTCCTCCATATATGAGTATATGGTGTATAAATCAGTTTTATATTTTCTTTTCTCATTCTATCCATAAACTCATTATCTTCAAAATAAAGGAAAAATTCTTCGTTAAGGTAACCTATTTTTTCAAAGAGTTCTGCTTTTGCGAAAAAATTCCCTCCGCTGAGGAATAAGGCAGGAATGATTCCAATATCTTCTTCTTTGAACGGAACTTCCGATGCTTTCAATCCATCATAAAGGCATAGACCAGTTTTATAATCTTTTGCTTTGCAGGTTACCGCAAGAGAATCTGTGTAAAGTAAAGTTTTTAGGAGTTCAAAAGGAGATTTCTTATCTACAACTATATCAGGATTTAAGATCCAGATATATTTTGATTTAAGTTCTTCTTTTGCGAACTTTATACCTTTATTTATTCCTCCCGCAAACCCATTGTTTATATTTTTTATAAGTAAAAATCTTTCAGGAATTATTTCTTTGAGTCCATCTTGTAATTTTTTGAATTCGGTTTCATCTTCTGAGTTATCTACGACTACAAGATAAATTTTCTCATAGTCAGATTTTTTTAAAGATAGAGCAAGTTCAAAAACATCATCAGAAGAAAAGAAATTTACTGTGATACAAGAGATTTGGGGCTTTGACATAAGTTCAATAGCCCTCTTTTTGAAAAAATCATTTCCTTTTGTTTTTCCGGAGAAATTGAATAAGAACTTATATTTTCCCTTTAAATTAAGGAGGAGATAGTTCATCGGATTTTCCTCTTCTTTTCCGAGAAGAAGGATATCAGGAGATGGGACATTTCCGTATCCATATTTTTTGATGAGTTTTTTTGCGAAGTTCCAAATCGAGATTTGATTTAGCTTTTCTGCATTCTCTTTATCTGAATTGAAGCTTACATGATAAATGTGCTGGACCAAAACAGAGGGTTTTAGAACTATTTTATATCCTTTTTCCCTTATTCTCAGAGAAAGGTCGAAATCTTCCATACCTAATATCAAGTTTTCATCAAGCATTCCGAGCTCTTGGATTTTCGATTTTCTTGTCGCAAAGCAAAATCCAAAGAAACTTCCTAAATCTTCTGAGTAATCGTTGTAAAAATATCTTAGAATATACGGTGTAATGTCTCCTGAGATCTTTGTAAATTTTATAAAGAATTGATAATGTGGCGCCTGATCACTTACAGGAGCAACCACGCATACATCATTATTTTCTTTTAGTTCTTTATAAAATATTTCAAGCCAGTCAGGAGTTACAACAATTGCATCAGGGTTTATAATGACTATGAATTCGTTTTTTGAAGCTTTTATGCCTTGATTTACAGCTTTTGCAAATCCAATATTTTCTTGGTTCAATATAACTTTAACATTTGGGAATTTTTTCTGGAAGTCAATAAGAATTTGGCGGGTCTTGTCTTTTGAGTTGTTATCTATTACTAAAATTTCATCAGAAACTTTTGAGTTTTCTAAAATTCTTTTAAGACATTCTTTTATTGTTTGTTCTGAGTTGTAGGTGATTATGATTATAGAAAAAGCTTCTCTTTTGTTTCTCATTTCAAAGTTATTTATAACATACTCTTGTGCACATTTTTTTATTTTATTGGAAATATTCTTAAAAATTTTTCTGTATTCTTCATTTCCGGTGTATTCAAGGCATGAGGCTATTTCTAAAATTAAAGTTTCATAAGGTTTTAAGATTTTGTGTTTTTTTATCTTATGCCTTACGTTGAAAAATTCAAGTGCATCGTCTTCTAAGAACCTTAATCTTTCTTCAAAGCCAATCGTATGAATATTTTTTCCCCATCTATAACTTTTTTCGTGATTCCTCATAAGGTATGTTATTTTGTCTGATAAAAAAACTTTTCCTCCCTTTCTTGCAAGTCCAAAATATGTGAAAGTATCAACGGTTGATATTAGTTCTCTTTCTTTGAAGCGGAATATATCAAAATCTAAATCTTTTTTCTTGAAAAGTGGAAATCCAGTTAAAGCAATTCCATTTATTATCATTTCTTTTATGAAATCATCCCAATCCATAAAACCTTTGAAGATTTCTGGGTATCTTAGGTAGAACTGGTTAAAAAGTGCGAGATTTGGTATAACATTTAAATTTTCACCTATGAAAGCTCCTTTTCCTGTTGCCAATTTTACGTCTTCATATTCCGTAAGAGGTTTGGCCAGTTCCTCTAATGCCCAGGGTGTAAGTAAATCGTCATCGGGTAAAAATTGGATAAGATCTCCATCAGCCATATGAAGTAGTTTCTTGTAATTTTCTACTGAACCTATGTTTTCTTTGTTTTTTTCGTATTTTATGAATTTGTGTTCTTTTGCAAACTCGTATACTATTTTTTCTGTTTCAGTGTTTTTCTCTGGGTCATTATCAGATATTATTACTTCATAAGGTTTTAGAGTTTGATTTACTACACTCAAAAGGCATTGTCTCAACCAGTGAGGTCTCTTATAAGTTGGAATAAGAACTGAGATTTTCATGGCTTCATTTTTAATGGATTTATATTATTTTATTCCATCTTTTAATTATAATATTTTTTAATTTTATCAATTTTCAGATCAAACTATGAAAAATTAGATGAAGGATTTTTAGAATTAAATTTTATGAGTTCTGAATATTTGCTCGTTTGCTCGAAGCTATTTAAAAGGTTAAGGATCTAAGAAATTTTAGAATTTAAGGTATGAGAGTTTTAGGTATAAAGAGAATTGAATTTTCAGGAAACGAAATCGTTTTGGATATTATATCAGATGAGGGGAGTGAAATTTCTTTGAAAATAAATCCTTTGTTTTTCCCTGCTTTTGCTGCAACAATATATAAAGCGGTTGAAAACTTTAAAAACTTTTATTTTTCGCTGAATATAAAAAACTATAATGAAATACTTTTTCAAGATATATACAGAAACTTTATTCTCCCCTACAAATTAATGGGATTTGAGGAAGATTTTAGGAAAAAGATAAAAGAACTTGTCTATTTTCAGGTGCAAAACAATTTTCAAAATAGGGTCGTTGTTGTTCAGAGTATTATAGATAAATTCAACTTTAAAAGCTATCTTGAAATAGGAGTTGAAACTGGTTTCTCTTTCTTTCAGATTCAGGCTCAAAAAAAGTTTGCAGTTGATCCAAATTTCAAGATTTCAGGTGGTTTCAAAGACTCCGAAAATGAGAGATTTTTTCAAATGACGAGTGATGATTTCTTTGAAAGATTTGCAGAGAAAGTTTTACCTGGAGAAGGAGTTGATATTGTGTTCATAGACGGACTTCATACCTTTGAGCAATCTTTAAAGGATGTGCAAAACTCCTTGAAATTTTTATCTCCAAGAGGTTTTATAGTAATGCATGATTGCCTACCTCATAATTTCCCATCTTCTTTACCTTCTCTTGAAGAAGCGGTAAAGCACCCTGATTTTGATGGGGGGTGGAGCGGTGATGTATATAAAACTATAATTTACCTTAGAACTTTTTTCAAAGACCTTTTTGTTGCTGTCTTAAACTGCGATCATGGAGTAGGGATTATAAAAAGGGGAGAACCTGAGAATACTCTCAATCTTACATTAGATGAGATAAGGAACATTGATTTTTTCAAGCTTATGGAGAGGAAAGAGGAACTTTTGAACTTAAAAAGTTGGGAATGGTTTTCAAATTGGCTATCTTTTTTTGATGTTCAGTCTTCAATTATTTCCCATACATTATTTTTCAAGATACATTTTGTTATTCCTCCTGTTGGAGACAGAACAGAAAATGCTATAAAGTCATTTCCGCATTTGAGATAAACTGTGCCAGATAGGTCTTTAAGTCCCTTTGGAGAGAATTTAAAAGACGTTTTTATTGAAGGAGTTCCAGGAGAATTTGAACAAGCTCTTATGTTTATATCGGGTGCTGAAATTTTCGCAAATATTTTGTATTGATGCAAACCTTCGCCATA
>AWOA01000004.1 GCA_000494225.1 Candidatus Calescibacterium nevadense OTU 1 | reverse complement strand
TAATTTCAGGCTTCTTTTCGCAAGATATCAAACGGTTCTTTTCTTATAGCATAAGATACAGGGAACCAACCAGATATCAAAGAAGAAAAGAAAGCAACAGCCCAGCTTAAAAGAATATCAAAAAAATTTAATTCGGAAGGCAAATGAGATATAAAATATACATCCTCCGGCAGATGAATGATCTTATACTTTGATATAGCAAAGGAAATTATCAAACCTAAAAATGTTCCTAATAAAATCCCTACTATCCCTATCATAACACCGACTCCCAAGAAGATTAGTCTTATCTTATGAGAAGAGAAACCGAAAACTTTCAGAACAGCAATATCCTTTGACTTATCTCTCACAAGAATTGTCAAAGTTGAGAGGATGTTGAATGAAGCGACAACAACTATTAGCCCTAAAACCAAAGTCATTCCTATCTTTTCAAGTCGTAAAGCAGCAAAGAGATTTTTTTGAGTTCTTGTCCAAGGTAAGGCCACAAACTCTGGGAAAGTAGATTCTATAATACCAGATACAAAATCTGCTTTATCAGGTTCATCTAACATAACGGCAACTGATGATACCCAACTTCCAGTATCAAAAAGTTCCTGGCACTGAGAAATATCTAAAAAAACAAAAACAGAATCCCAATCAAAGATACCAACTTCAACTATACCAGATATTTCAACTTCGGTAGTGTTTGGAATAAATCCAAAAATTGTTGCTCCCCCATAAGGTGATACAATGAGTACTTTATCTCCAACATCTAAATTTAAATTTTTTGCGAGCTGATGACCGACATTAACCTTGCCATCTGAAAAAATTTCACCATACTTTAGAAACTTTCTGAAAAAAAGAGCGTCTTTTACATATTTTGAAGGAATACATTGCAAAACAACAGATGTTGTAATCTCATCTTTTTTTAATATTGAATTCCCAACGATGAGGGGAAAAACATCTCTTACTCCTTTGATTTTTTTTACTTCATCAACAAATTTTTCCCAACCCTCAATCACACCTCCATATTTTGTTATAAGTATGTGAGGAGTTATTCCGAGAATTTTTTCTTTAAGCTGTTTTCTCAAACCTGTCATCACCGAGAGAACAACAATTAAGGTAGCGACTCCAACTCCAACTCCTATAATTGAAAGAGAACTCATCAATTTGAGAAAGGGAGATCTTCCTCTGAAATATCTAAAAGTGAGAAATACGATATCTTCATTGAGTAAGTATTTCACTCTCTTGTTCCCCCACCCTTACGGTGTGTTCAAAATGTGCAGAAATTGAGCCATCTTCCGAAACGACCGTCCAACCATCTTTGAGAACTTTTACCCTACCACTTCCAGCACAAACCATAGGCTCAATACAAATCGTCATATTTTCCACTAGTACTATCCCTTCCCCTGGTTTCCCATAATTTAATATTGGAGGGTCTTCGTGAAGTTCTCTACCTATACCGTGTCCACAATATTCTTTAACCACAGAAAATCCATATTTTTTAACGTAGCTTTCTATTACATTTCCAAGATCACCAGTTCTCACCCCATGCTTTAGGAATTTTATTGCTTCAAGCAGAGCTTTTTCTGTTACCTCAACGAGAAGCTTTATTTTCCCATCAACATCCCCTACTATGAAAGTTTTAGCAGCATCAGCATGAAAACCATTATAAATTACCCCGTAGTCTATTGATACAACATCACCTTCTTTTAATATTTTTTCCTTATATGGTATTCCATGAATAACCTCGTTATTTATTGAAACGCACGATGAAGCAGGATAGCCCCTGTATCCGTAAAAAGATGGATGCCCTCCTCTTTTTTTGGCGATCTCCCAGGCCAACTCATCTATTTGCTTTGCCGATATCCCAGGTCTCATTAGTTTTTCAACTTTCTCCAGAAATTCCGCAACTATTTTACCAGCTTTCCTTATATTCTTTATTTCCTCCTCTGTTTTGGGTAATATCATAACAACGATATCTATTGTTGTATTTTCTTTTATACTTTAATTAACAAATTTTATGATAATATCAATTGATTTTTTCTTATATTTTACATCGCATAAAGCATTTGGGAAAAATTCGCTTATTTTAGACAGTATTACGCCTAATTTTTCCTTATCAATAATTTGAGAGATTGTATTATCTCCATCTTTTGATTTTCTTTGAGATTTTAGCTCTCTTATTCTCTTCTCTACTTCCCTGACATTAAGTTTTTTCTGAACTATTTCATTAGCAATATCTTCTATAATTTTCTCATCTTCTATTGAACACAAAACTTTTGCGTGTCCCAAAGAAATTTTACCTTCATCTATCATTTTTTTGATACTGTCAGGAAGCCTCAAAATTCTCATAACATTTGTTATGTATGTTCTTGATTTTCCTATTTTTTTGCCTATCTCATCATGAGTATATCCCATTTTTGATAGCTTATCAAAAGCAATCGCTAACTCTAAAGGATTGAGGTCTTCTCTTTGAATATTTTCAATAAGAGCTATCTCAAATGCTTCGTCATCTGAGACATCTTTTACGATTGCAGGAACTTTTGTAAGACCTGCAATTTTGCTCGCCCTAAGCCTCCTTTCTCCACATATAAGTTCATAGTAGCCATCTTTACCTAACCTAACGATAAGCGGTTCTATTACGCCTTTCGATTTTATGCTTTCTGCAAGTTCCATCAAGCTTTTTTCATCAAAACTTTTCCTCGGCTGGAATATAGAACTCCTTATTCTTGCTACATCTATCATAACAACTTCGTCCTTCCTTACAGAAGTCAAAAGAGCTCCCAGACCTTTTCCTAACTTCCTTTCCATCAATATAAAACTTATTTTATCATTATTTTCTAAACAAATTCAAACTCCAAAAGAAAATATATATATAAGAAGCGTGGAGCAAAAAAGAAAATACATAAAAAGAAAATAATTAAATCAAAGACTAAAGACTAAAAATAATTATTGCTATGGAAAAAGGACTTGGACCTTGGAGGGTTTTGGCATCTCAGATATGGGATCATCCACACGACCCTACAATATATGGTTTCATAGATATAGATACAACAGGCATACAAGAATACATAAAAGAAGAAAGAGAAAGAACAGGAGAAAAAATAACTATAACTCATGTAATAGGGAAAGCAATCGCGGATACGTTGGGAGACCTCCCACATCTTAACCTTATAATGAAAAGAGGGAAACTAAAACAAAGAGAATCAGTAGATATATTCTTTCAAGTAGAGTTTGGAGAAGGTCAGCTTGGTGGAGTGAAGATAAAAAATGCAGATAAAAAGAGCCTTACGGAAATAGCAAGGGAACTCAGGGAAAAAGCTCAAGAATTCAAAGAAGGCAGAGAGAAAGAGATGACAAAACTTATAGGAACATTCAGCAAACTTCCGCCTTTACTCGTAAAATATATGTTGAGAATTTCAAGATTTTTATCCTATGAACTTGGAATAAGCATAGGTGGGCTTGACCGAGATCCATTCGGTTCAGCTATGGTAACAAATGTCGGAATTTTCGGACTTGAAATAGGGTTTGCCCCGCTATTCCCACTCTCCAAAACTCCAATAGTAGCCACATTAGGGAAAATAAGATTAAAACCCGTAATTGTAGGTGAGAAAATTGAACCAAGACCTGTTATCTCAATAGGAGTCGCAATAGACCATAGATACTACGATGGAATGCACATAGGAATACTTGCACGAAAGTTCATGGAGAAGATAGAAAAGTACTCTACGACATAAGGAAGAATAAATTACTAACAAAAAAGAGAAAAATAATCTTATCTTCTTCCCCGTGGAGCCCCTCTTCCACTTCTTGCCTGAGGTCTCTGCTGTTGCCTTGGTCTTGGAGATGCCGGAGGAGCTAACCTTTCCACCTCGACCGCTTTCACACCTTTTGGGTCCTCCTTCAAAGAGAACTCTACTTCCTCTCCCTGAACCAAGGTTTTAAAGCCCTCTGATTTTACTTCTGACCAATGAACAAAAACATCGCCTTGTCCATCTTCCCTTGTTATGAAACCATATCCTTTTTTTGAATCAAACCATTTTACTTTCCCTTTTAGTCTCATTTATGTTTCAACCTCCATACTACCAACTCAACTGACCTAATCCGACAGAGAAGAATAAAACTCTCCGCGGATGGTCAAAAAATATGGGTGTCCTAAAAGTCATTTTCCCCACCCAAAAAGAAAATGACCCTCTACTTAACTACCTTCTTTATTTTAAATAAGTTATTTTAAAAAACCAAATTTTCATCAAAGTTAGTCTTTAAAGTTATTCCTTTTATAATTTTTCCCCCCAAAATAAATAATTTTTTCAACCCTACTAAAATTCCACTAAAAATAAAAATTAATATAAAAAATTAATAAAGAAATAATCCTGTTAATTTTCAAACCTCTTAACAACAGGAGCACTAATTTAAAAATATAAAAGGGAGGTAAAAAATATGGAAGAAAAAAAGAGAAAACAGACAACATCCAGAAAGGCAGCCAAATCTCCAAGGAAAAAAGAAAGAGTAGAAGAGGCAAGCTCCGAGCAAATAAAAAAAGAGAAGACTGAAATCGGAGAAGAACCGAGAGAAGCCATTCAATATGAATTCTCTCAACAACAAGAAACAGAACACGGAAAAAATCTTTTGACATCTATAATACAAACAGCAAAAGATAAAATAAACTCACAAATTCAAATGGCAAAAAATATGTATTCTCTTTTCCAAGGTATGAAACAAGCCTACGGAGGAGACACAAAGAAGGTTCTTCAAGTTGCATTCGGCTTTGCAAAAGAAGAGATAAAAAGAAGAGCAAAAGAAAAGACAAACGAGCTTAAAGAAAAAGCAAACGAAATTAGAGAAAAAGCAAAAAAAATTGTGAAAATATAGAAACTAAACGAAAAATAGTCTATTTAATTAAAATAAGCTATGGAAAAGCTTTTTTCATCTGAATCTGTAACCGAAGGTCATCCAGATAAGCTTTGCGATAAGATAGCAGATGCAATTTTAGATGAGTATATCAAACAAGATAAATTCTCAAAGGTTGCATGCGAAGTCCTTGCGAGTGGAAACATGATAGTTATAACGGGAGAATTTTTTTCACATGGCGAAACAAAAGTTGATGTAGAAGAGGTAGCACGAAAAGTAATAAGAGATATAGGATATGAAGATGAAAAAAACGCGATAGATTGGAGAACATGCAAAATCATACCATATATAAAGGTCCAATCAGAAGACATAAGACAAGGAGTTGAAAGAGAAACGGGAGAAATAGGAGCAGGAGACCAAGGTATAATGTTTGGATACGCAGTCGATGAAACGCCAGAACTTATGCCCCTTTCTATATCATTAGCTCACAAAATAGTAGAAAAACTTTCAGAAAAAAGAAAATCAGGAGAAGCACCGTTTTTAAGACCAGATGGCAAAAGTCAAGTCACAATAGAATATAAAGACGGAAGACCAAAAAGAGTTCATACTGTTGTTGTATCAACTCAACATTCCGAAGATGTTGATATGAAAACCTTGAGAGAATATGTAATTGAAGAAATAGTAAAAAAAATTATTCCTCCCGAACTTATGAAGCCAGAACCGAACTATTTTGTAAATCCAACCGGAAGATTTGTAAAAGGAGGACCACTTGCAGACGCAGGTCTTACAGGAAGAAAAACAATAGTAGATACATACGGCGGACACGCAAGACACGGTGGTGGAGCTTTTTCCGGTAAAGATCCAACAAAAGTTGATAGGTCCGCAAATTATATGGCTCGCAAAATTTCAAAAACAATAGTTGCTTCCGGCATAGCTAAAAGATGCGAAGTAGCACTCGCTTATGTGATAGGACAACCAGAACCAGTCCATATTACCGTTGAAACCTTCGGAACCTCAAAGGTACCAGAGGATAAAATCGCAAAAGCGATAAGAGAACTCTTCGAGCTATCAGTTAAAGGTATAATAGAATCACTTGATCTGAGAAGACCAATATACGAAAAAACCGCTGCATATGGGCATTTTGGAAGAGAAGACATAGATTTCACTTGGGAAAAAGTTGACGCTTCTCACATAGAAATTCTGAGATCACTTATAAAGAAAACATCAGGAAGGAAAAAATCGAAAATATAAGATAAATAAATAATTATAAATAATTAAAAAAAATAACAACAACTAGCCTGTAAACCCGAAAAGTTTGATAAAAAGCAAAATTCACAATATAAAAAATTCATACTGCCTTACAAGAATGTTGAAAGAAAAAAAAATATACGCTATGATGTTTGATTTTGATGGAACACTAGCAGATACAGAAAAACTACATTATCTTGCATTCAAAAAAGTTCTTGAAAAACTCAAAATTGACCTATCTTGGGATGACTACCTGAAAAAATATCTCGCCTATACGGACTACGATTTTTTCAAAGTTATTGCAAAAGAAAAAGAGGAAAAATCAGGAATCTCAATAAAAGAAGAAGATATCAAATCCTTATGTGAAGAAAAGAAAAAACATTTTAGCGAATTTCTAAAAAGAGGTGATGTTGAGCTTTATAGCGGAGTAAAAGAATTTATAGAATATGTTGGCTCAAAATATCCAATATGCATAGTATCAGGTGCTCTCAAAGAAGAAATAATTCCCGTACTTGAAAAAAATGGGATACTGAAATTCTTCAGGTTCATAGTTTCATCAGAAGATTATAAAGAAGGAAAGCCTTCAACTGAACCGTTTGATGTTGCAGTAAAAAAATTTGAAGAAATAGGAGTTGAGACTCCAAGAGAGGGGGTAAT
This sequence comes from Candidatus Calescibacterium nevadense OTU 1, assembly GCA_000494225.1. GTDB lineage: Bacteria > Calescibacteriota > Calescibacteriia > Calescibacteriales > Calescibacteriaceae > Calescibacterium > Calescibacterium nevadense. The sequence continues at coordinate 23,660 of AWOA01000004.1, read as the reverse complement.
CGCATTTGAAGACTCAATATACGGAGTAATCTCTGCAAAAAAATCTGGATTTTTAGTTGTGGCAGTAAAAAATTTCTACCCAGAAGATGACCTCAAAAAAAACGGAGCAGACATAGTGATAGATAGCTTTTCAAATCCAGAAAAAATAGAAGAAGAAATAAAAACAAAAATTTACCAGAGGGTTTTTGATGGTGAAAGAGTTTTACTTGTTCCAGAGGGAAAAGATAAAACATTCATGTTCAAAGCTCTCTCAAACAACTCTCTTCACACACACATAGGAATAATAAAAGGGAAAGATATTGTAGGAAAATTTTATGGTGAGTATGTTATATCAACAAAAGAAAAAAAATTTTACATACTTGAACCAATCTTACCTGATAGAATAATGAAGCTGAAAAGAAAGAGCGCAATTATATACCCAAAAGATAGTGCATTCATGATATTCATAGCAGGAATAGGTCCAGGAAGCAAAGTTATAGAAACTGGATGCGGTTCAGGGGGATTGACAATCGCCCTTGCACACTTTGTAAAACCTCACGGTAAAGTATTCACATACGAAATAAGAGATGATTTTATTCAAATCCTCAAGGAAAACCTTGAAGAAAATAATCTCACTCAATACGTGGAAATAAAAAAGAGAGATGTTTATAAAGAGGGTTTTGATGAAAGAAATATTGATGCTGTATTTTTAGATCTTCCAGAACCTTGGCACTGCGTGAGGTTCGCATGGGAATCTTTGAAACCATCCGGTGTGCTCATCTCGATATCTCCAACTGTAAATCAAACAGAAATAATGTGTGAGCTGATGAGAAGAAACGGCTTCATATTAGTTGATACTTATGAGGTTCTTGTGAGAAGATTTTTAGCAAGAGAAGGAAAATCAAGGCCTTACGAAAATATGATCGCTCATACAGCCTATATATCAGTGGGCAGAAAAATTGAAAACTGAAAAAAATATATTTTTTCTTCCCTTGTTTGCAATAATTTTTAGCGACAGACTAACAAAATCTAAAATGTGCTCTAAAATATAATGCTGTATATGGCATACCAGAGTTCAATAGAAGAATTAGCTGAAAAAATTGGAAAATCAATTTATGAAAAAGAACCAAAAGAATTCTCAGAGCAACTGAAAAAATATGGATTTTTAGATGTTCAAGAAGAACTTACGATAAAAGATCTATCAACAATCATAAAAACAATATCAAGGTATAATTTCTCCGCTGGGGTATTCATTAGTATGAACTACGCAGTAAAGATTCTTCTGAAGTCAAACGAAATTCCTTCTATATCTACAGAAAACACAACTTTTTCAACATGTCTCAAACCAAATGGAAAATTCTTCATATTCGCCNATATTGCAGATTTTATACTNGAAGTAGAAAAAGAAAAAACAAATATATTTTCCAGAGAAAATATTAACTTACGTAAAATCCCCTCACTCTCTTTTGATTTATTTACGTTTTCAAAAAAAGAATATGAAACAGAGCAGAATCTACATATCAGGAATTTAAATATATCAAACTACGAGTTTTTCTCAAAGTTATATTTTTTTATAGACTGCGCAATATGCGGTATGATGGAATATGCTTTGGAGTTAGTTCGAAAATATGCCGCAGAAAGAATTCAGGGCGGGAAACCAATAAAAGACTACTTTGCAATAAAAGAAAAAATTTACAGGATATCAGAGTTCGTAAACATCGTCTCGGAAGTCATAGATAATCTTTCGGAAAACCAAGAAAAAATTCATAAGAAATCGTTTTTCCTCACGGGATTTGTAATAAGAGAATGTCCAGTTTTAATTTCAGAAGCTATACAAGTATTCGGCGGATACGGATACATGAAAGATTTCAAAGTAGAAAAACTATACAGAGAAGCCGAAACTATCAAAAGCCTTACGGAAATATACAAATTGGAATCTTTCAAAACAGAAATTTGAAACCAATAAAAAAAATAAAAAAATAAAAAGAAGAACAACCAGAAAAAAAAGTCCATATTGCTTATACAACGGAGCTCAAAAAGCTATAATATGTAGCCCAAAAATTACTCCAATCAGATAGATGATATTTTGCCTAAACAAACTAAAAGAAATTAAATACACACTCAAAATTCCCTACAAAAATGAAACAATAGAAATTGAGAAGTAAATACTATTGAAGTGAATAGAACAATCCAGAAAATTTTCGTACGATGTTTATTATTTCCCAGAATGAGCCAAAGAATTAAAACCAATTAAAGGTAATATACGAAAACGTAAAAGATATACAGCAAACATATAATCTTGATCAAACCTGAAAAATATTTTATATTTTGCCCGAAAAAATTTTTCATAAGATAAAATATAAACGAGGAATTAAATTTTTTGTATGGATTTTTTCAGAGGAATAGAACAATTTGAAATAAATTTTGAGGGAGAAAAAGGGAAAATACCAGTATTTTACAGATCAACTTATGGAATGTTTGGATTTTTTCCTGCGAAGTCATCAAAAGTAAAAGAACTACTTCCAGCAAGAATAAAGGAAAAATTTAAAGTTCCAGAGCTTATACCCGGACTCACAATGTGCGGAATCGCTGGTTTTATGTACAAAAATTCATCTTTAGGACCCTACAACGAGGTTGCAATTACTTTTCCTGTAAAGCAAAAACAAAAAATGAAACCAAACATCTTCGTCTTAAATCTTACTGATATAATAAAAGGTGAGTTTCACGTTTATGTAAGACATCTACCTGTAACAACAAAAATAGCAAAAGAAGCAGGAGTAATAATTTATAACTACCCAAAATTTATAGCAGATATTGAATTCCAAAATGGGAGCTCTTTTATTTTAGCGGAAAACAAAAAAGAAATACTCTCTTTCAAAATACGAAAAGACCAAAGATTAAAGTTTAAAATCAAGAAAAAAAAGTTTTTATTTTCAACCTACCAAGAAAAAGATGAAGCAATAATAAAAGCAGAAGTCCTCGCAGAAGGGGAGAATATATCATTACTACCCGGCGGAGCAGAGATCAGTTTCAACAAAGAAACACAAATCGGTAAAGAACTTGATGATGTTCTTATATCAAAAAAAGCAATAATGTCAATGGCAATAGAAAACCTAAAGTCTATTCTCTATCTCCCAGTAAAACTATGGTAGAAAAAACAATATAAGAAACAAAGTATATAAGAAACAAAGTATATAAGAAATAAAGAAGTATATAAGAAAAAAGAAAGAAAATCCATGAATAAGAAATACAAATAAGAAAGATGAATGAAAAAGAAAAACTTATCTTTGATTTTTTAGACAACATAGAGTTTATATTTCCACTACTCAAAGGATTCCCAAAATACATAGAAGAAATAGAGGACATAAGAGAGAAGGCAAGGGAATTTATTCATGAAAACAAAGGTAAAATAGAAGAAGCAGAAGAAAGAGCAGAAGAAAACCCTTATTTTTTTGACTGGGATATAGTAAAGGAAGGCGGAAAAAGGGGTTTTTTATCCTTCATAATACCGAAAGAGCTCGGAGGTGGTGGAGTTAAATCACTACCCTATTCCTTTTTCGAAGAGGAACTGTGCGCAGAATCCGCAGGAATAGGAAATATATTCGGAGCTCATGCCCTGGGACTTACTCCAATTCTGCTCTCCCCTTATATATTCTCTTTTTCGCACATCATAAATGAAGTTGTAGAAAATGAAAAGAAATCTCCTGTTCTTTTTGCATTTGCGCTTACGGAACCCACAGGTGGTTCTGATGTTCAACAAAATGAGGAATGGCTCAAAAAAGCTAAAATATCAACAGTTGCAAAAAAAGTCAAAGGAGGATATATAATCAACGGCAGAAAAGTTTTCATCTCAAACGGTTCGGTAGCAAAATATCTCACAGTATTTGCTGTCCAAGATAGACAAAACCCAAATTTTATGTGCTTCCTTGTAGAAAACAATCCAAAAATTGTAAGCAGAGTCGAAAATAAAATGGGACAAAAAACAGCTCATGCAGCAGAACTTGTTTTTGAAGATATATTTGTACCAGATGATATGGTAGTTTTAAAAGAAGGAGAAGGCTCATTTATAGATAGAGTTATTCTTTCTTTGACACGCGCACCAGTTGGGGCAATAGCAACAGGTATAGCAAAAGGTGCCATAAAGAAGACCTTGGAAATACTTATAAATTCAGAAAACGGTAAATTAGAAAATGAATTTGTCGCAGATAGAATATCAGAAGCTATATCAAAACTCCAGATGGCAAGGGGCCTTTGGATATCATCTTGCTTCCTTCAAGATTATGAAGGAACGATGAAAATAAACGACCTTGTTCCCGTAAAACTTATGGCTATGATTTTTTCAAAAACTTCAAAAAGATGGGAAAATATGACAAAAAAACTTGGAAGAAAATTAGGAGAAAGAATAAAAGATTTACTATTCAATTACCTCGCAAAAAACCTAAAAAAACTTGAGTCCTTTTCATCCATAGCTAAGTTTTCAGCGACTCAACTTTCTTTTGAGGTTTGCAGAATATGTATGGAGATACTCGGTGAATTAGGTCCTGATAAATCTAAAAAGGTAGAAAGATTTTTGAGAGATGTAAGGCTGACACAAATTTACGAAACAACAAACGAAGTGAATAAAATTATCTTGTATAGAAATCTACTAGGAGCAAAGAAAATATGATTTCTGAATTGATCAGAGATTTTGTATTTGAAATAGCAAAAAAAGAAATTCCAGAAGACGTAAAAGAAATAGCAGAAAGACAAATAGAAAATCTAAAAATATCAGCAGAAGCTGGGAAAAAAAGTAAGGTATTCAGGGGAATTCAAGAAAAAATTGAAAAGATTGGATTATCATCACCGCTGAAAGAAATTCTTTTGTATTCGTCAGCATCTACAATTTATGACTGGGATGATTATCTTTTTGCAGGACATACAGGGCACTCTGCTGTTTTCACATCTTTATTTTTAGGAGAAAATTTCAAAATAGAAAAAGAGAAAATATTAAAAGCGGTAATATTAGGGAACGAAATTGGGGGAAGATTTGGAATTGCTACCTTGATAGGACCTCTTAATGGTCAAATGATGACCTTCCTTCACGGTATAATTTCAGCTTCAATCGCAGAATTTTTAATAGGAGACATAAAAAATATACCAAAGAAGATTTCTTTCTATGTTTCAAATCCTCATTTTTTACATTTCAGAGGATTTATGGGAGGGGAAACAAAAGTTTTCTCTGTCTCTTTACCTACAATTCAGGGAATAATAGCGTCTATTTTTGATTTCAAAGAAAACGAAAGAGCATTTGAAGGCTTTTTCAAACTATTCTCATATAGCAAATTAGATGAAGAATTTTTAAACAGAGTCTTCTCCCCTAATTTTTTCCTGACAAGAACGATTATGATAAAGGAGCTTCCTGGATGCGCTTATGTTCTTCCTCAACTTGAATCCGCAATATCTTTAAAAGAGAAAATAACAGAATCATTTGGTAAATTTGACATAAATTGTGTTCAGAAAGTAGAGGTTGAATACTCTATAATTCCCGCAATACTTGATTCAATTTCATCAAAGTTTTTAGATTTCTCAAATCACATCCCAGCTCAATTTTCAACGTACTGCACCGTTGCCCTTGCACTTTCCAAAGATAATTTTTCTTACAGATCATATGAGGATATAGAAGATGAGAAATCAAAAATTTTACAGCTTACATCAAAAATTCAAACAAAGCACAACCCGAAATACACATTGGAAATAATTGAAAAAACATTAGAGCATTTCCCTTTCCTACTTCTTTCTAAACCAAAGATAAGCGGTCTTTTAAGAGCATTAATCTACTCTGAAGCAAAAATAAACATTTTAGAGGCTTTACCGGTTTTACCAAATATAGTTAAAGCTTTAATACCAACAAAAAATATAAAAAACAACAGAGATATGAAACCACCTTCAGATAACTTTGAGTTCATATTTCCAGCAAAGGTAAGGATTTTCTATCAGGGAGCAGTTTTTGAAGAAGAAAGGATTTCTCATTCATTCCCAGCAAAATCTGAAAAGGCAAAAGAAATTATAAAAAAGAAAAAATCCATAGTGTTAAAAGAGAATTAAATTAGCTAAAAATTAATAAAAAATGAGTATCAACCGCATGAGGATCCTTTTTTTAGGTATAAATTTAGGAGAAAGTCCAATTTCAAATCTACATCTTGGATATGTAGCAAACAGCAAAAAAAATTTTTTTGTAGAAAATGGTTTCGAAATACTGACTCTTAACTTTGCAAAATTCGGTGATATAATTTTCAACCCAGGAGAGAGCATTTTTGACGTAATAAAGAAACTTCCAAATAATTGGACACCGGAACTATTTTTAATTCAAGGTCCGGAATACATCTTCTTACCTACGGAAATGCATAAATGTCCATTCCCATTTGTTTTTATCACCTGCGACTTTGACTATGAAATGATAAGATCTCGGGAACTTATGAAATTAGCTGATTCAGTCGTATGTTTTTCAGATGAGACCGAAAAAATTGTTAAAGGCTTTTCAAGACATACAATAAAATTTCCTATATGGTTTGGATANGAACCAGTATCTGAAATATCTAAGCTAAAAAAAACAAAGGAAAGAAAAATAGATATTTTTTACTCTGGAAATATGGATACTCTACTCTTCCCAGATAAAGGTAAGCTGATTTTAAAAGCAATAGAGATAGCTCACAAGAAAAAGCTCAAAATAAAAATAAACCCGTTATATCTTAAAAAAGAAGATTATGAACTCACTCTATCTGATACGAAGATTTGCATAACATATCATAGAAGAAGAGAAATTCAAAGGCCAGAAGTACCTCTTTTTGGTGCAACGCTTATCACAAATTCTCCCCACTTCAAAGAAATATATAAAGAGAAAGAGGATTTTTTTGTTTATAATGACTTTGAAGATTTAGAAGAAATAATATCCGAAGCCATTGAACGAACTGAAAATTCAAATTTTGATGAGAGGCTTGAGAGAATATCTCAAATTAGAAATAAAATGCTCCCTCATGTGAGACTTCTTGAACTCATAAAAAAGATACAAGAAAATATGGATGAAATTGAAAAAAGCAAAAATCAAAGATTGGAAAACCTAAAAACAAAAAAAAGTAAAAATACAAAAGAAAAAGAATATGACAAAATATACAACATATTTTCAATATTTCCCCTTGTAAGAATATTTCATATTCCGAAAAATGTTGAAAGCTTTCTTGCAACAGAATCAATAAAAAAACTTATAGAAGAAAAGGATATGAAAAACAAAGAATTTGCTACCGAATTTGATAACACGGAAGGAAACGATGGAAATCAAGATGATATTGGAGATCTAATGTATTCCTTAAAATCTTTTTTCTTCCCATACTCTATACCTTTCTTAAATGAACAAGATAGAAGGTTTATAGAGAGAATGCTCTTCAATAATATGAGAAATCCGCATGACTTCCAAACTCCTCTGAATTTGTGTTTTGTAAAGATATTACAAGGGAGATATGAAGAAGCTTACAATCTCTTGGAGTTATCATACCAAAGGCTTTTAAATTTACCTGATGAGAAATTTGAGAGTATAAAGGCTAATATTTTTTTATTACCTGCCTTCCCCCACTTTTCTCTCCCTCCCTTGATTTTTCCAGAAATAAGAGAAGATTTTTTTCAACAGAGTATAGAAAAAAAACAAATAGAAAACTTTATAAATTTAGCAAGAGGCGTTCTTATACGGGATATTCCTCCAAAGAGTAATTTAAAGTTCTCAAGAGATATCCTTTCAAAATTAGTAGGAGAAGAAAAGAATTTCAAATACCTTGTAGAACTTTCAAAAACGTTGATAAAAATTGGAGAGATAGAGGAAGCGCACAAAAAAATAAAAGAAGCTTACAAAAATAATATAACATCAGAAATNGCAGATATTCTCCTCTCTCTAACTTTGCTTACAAAAGAAGAAGAAACAAGAAAAGAGGAATACAAGGGATATAATGAAATACACAAGAAAGAAGATGTATCAAAGCTAAAAGAATATTTAAAAATAGCTTTCTTACAAGACANATACTTTACAAAAGATAAAGAGAAAATAGATAAATTTGTTGAGGAAATATTTGAGATTCAAAGCAAAATAATTCAAAAAGGAGAACATAGTAATAATAATAGAATATTCTTCATAACGAAATTAGACGAAATACAAGATAAGAGCATTATTACAAAAAATATATTAAGCTCACTCTTGATGAATACAAGGTATATAATATTAACGGAAGAAAAGGAAAAAGATGAAATGGAGAGATTCGCGAAGGAGCTAAAAAAGGTATACGATCAGGAAATTTTAATTTTATCAGATAAAGATACCCCATCCGAAAAACCACAGGAAGAAGATATTCTTTTGGTCTCATCAAGTTCTGATATATTGGTAAAAAATACAAAACTTTTTCTTATGTTTTCCATAGCGCAAAGAACCGAATTGGCCATATCAGGTAAGGTTATAGGAGGTGGTGAAATAAGAGCCGGGAAAGCCAAAAGTCTAAAAGCAGAAAATAGAAAAAATGAAGCAATAGATATCCCTTTTTTTGTAGGAATAAAATCAAAAGAAAATAAAAAAGTAAGTCAAAATGCTATATTAGAAAAAGCAATTAAAAAAATTTCTGATTAAAGCATAATATAGAAAATCAAACAATAAAATCAATCTAATAATAATAATGTATAAATCTCAAATATCTTGGGGAGGAAAAGAACATGGAGGAGCTAATAAATGGAGTGAAATTAGAAATCCTCAGCAAAAATGTAGATATAACAGACTACATAAGACAATACTTTATTGAAAAGTTCTCAAAAGTTTTTTCAAGAATTCCAGAAGGTATAAAGGAAAATGCAAAAACCTATTTTATATACAAGAAAGAAGGAAAAGAGAAGATAGGAGAAGTAATGATAACGGTTTCAAAAAGAAATTTTCCACCAATATATACAAGCGAATCAGGTGATGATCCGAGAGTAATAATAGATAAACTTGCTTACGAGATAGAAAGGCAAATTGATAAACTTAGAACAGAATTTGAAAAACAAGTAAGAGAAGAAATGAAAACAAAAAGAGATATATCACAAGAGGCAACAGAAGAAGTTGAAAAAGAAGAAGACATACCAGATGAAGAACTTGAAACTAAAATAGAAAAGATTCAAGTAANGATAGAAAAACCAATAACATTAGACGATGCAATAGCACTTATGAAAGAAAGTGAAAAGAAAAAAGGTGGGAGAAAATTTCCGATCTTCATTTTTAACGATTTTGATGGTAAAACCAAAATAATCTTCAGACAAAGCAAGGAAAAACTAATTCTTTTTGAAGTAGAAACATAAATTCAATAACTTATCCGATAACTCAAAATCCCGAAAACGCGGGTTCCACATCAAAATCTTTCACTAAATTATTTTTGTCCTTCCTTACTTTATCTTATCTTTATCTTATCAAAAACTATTTCCTCTTATCAAAAATTATTTATTCTTTATCTTATCAAGAGGAATCGCTTCATCAATAAGCATTATTGGAATTCCGTCCTCTATCTTGTAAAAGAGTTTGCAAGATTCACATATAAGCCCAGAATTTTTCTCATCAAGTAAAAGATCACCTTTNCATTTTGGACAAGCCAATATCTCTAAAAGNTCATCTGAAATTATTTTCTTTTTTTCCTGTGTAATACTCGTCATAAAATCAAATATATAGAGCATTAAAATCTTTTACAAAAAAAGAAGTTTTTTTCCCTTGATTTTTTAATCTCATTATTTTTTAATCTCAAAAGCCTCCTCTAAAAACCTCACAAATTATATCCAAAGTATTAGATAGCTGAAAGCTACAATAAATTACGATTAAAAAGCTTATATGATTATAGATGGAGTATTTTTGTTCCAAGATATAAAAAAATAGATGAGATAAAGATGAACAAACAAAAGAAACAAAAGAATAATAAAAAAAATAATGATTAATATAATTATAATTATATGAAGCTTTTCAGCGTACCTATTAAAATGTTTGAAATAGAAATAAAAGGAGAAAAATTAAAGAAGTTTTTAGATAACTCACTTTCTGACATAACAGAAGTAGAAATCAGAAGAAAAGATGAAGAAATGTCAGGTTATATAATTGGGACAAAAGATAACGATATAATACTGCGGAGCAATAAGAAACTTGAAAATGGTAAAAAATATGAAATAAGGTTCACAACAGATAGAGGCATAATTACATTTGAAACAAATTCAAAAGGCGAGATAGAAGGCTCAAAGCCTCCCCTAATATTACTAGAATTGCCAAAGAGCTTGATGATATGTGAAAGAAGAAGATATATGCGAGTCAGAGTCCCTAAAAGCAGTGAGGTTATAATAAAAAGAGATAATGGATATGCTCTATTCTGTATGCTATCAGACATAAGTTTAGGTGGATTTTCAGTATTCATGAACATAAAAGATAAAATGATTGAATACTTCCTTCCTATGCTAAATGAAGATGTTGGATTTTCCATGAAATTAGTGAATAACAAAAAAATAGATTTAGATGGGCGAGCTGTACTCAAACATTATTCATTAGGCTCAGATGGCAAATATAAAGCAGGATTTTACTTCTCAAAAACGGATAAGGGAAAATTAAAACAACTAATTTCTTTNCTTATGAAAAAAGAAAAGAAAAAATAGACTAAATCAAAATAGAATAAATCAAAGGAAAAAGAAAAAATGAATAAATAATAATAATTAAATAAATAATAAGGAAGAATAAATAAAAAAAATAAAAAATAATTAAATAAAATCAGAACTTCAAGTAAGAAAACAAACCCACTCCTTTTCCTTCTCTTACCCCTTGGAGAGCCCAAAATCCAAATAGATTGAAATTAAGCGATTTCCCATCTCCGAGCTCTGAAATGTATATCAGACCAACCTGTGGCTGAAAAACAAAATTCTTAAAATCTTCAAGAAAAAAAGACGGTCTCAAATCAAAGCCAATCTCAGAAAACATAACCATCAATCCTATATGTCCCATAAGCTCTTTTACAGAGTGAGGAAAAGCATAATTTATCTTATGAACACCGGAAGTATGTGAATGCGAATGAATAGAATTTGTATGTATATGATTATGCTCGTCAGTTTGAGAACTATCAGATGTCGTATTACTTTCTCCACCTAACGCAAAACGTGGACTTAAAAATCCATGAATATGGAAGTGATAAGGCCTGTGAATATGGTATTCAAATGCAAAACCCGGCATAACAGCAAAATGTCCAGCTGTTGCATAATTTTGTCCAGTTGGGAATTCCGAAATGAAAAGAAATGTAGGTTCAAAATTTTTGAAATTTCTTACCGTAAATTTCAAGGTAGTGGTAATATCAGAAAAAAGAAACTTTTGTTTTATGAAAGCAGATGGTAAGTCTAATCTGAAAGAGAATTTATCCTCAAAAAATGAGTATTCGCCAAATAAGTTTATAAATAAAGACCATTTTTCGCCTATATCTTCCAGAATTTTCGTTTGCGAAAATAAAGTAGAAATTCCGATTGCGCTTTTTGCTCCATGCTCTATCGTTGGACCCTCATGGTGAGAAATAAATAAATATAAAAAAAAAAGCCTGGATCAACATATTTTCTCCATTTTATATAAATAGATAAAAAAATATAAATATCAAAAATTTTTGTACGGAAAAATAATCTCAAAAGCCATAAGAGAAAACGAACGAAAAACTAAAAGAACGAAAAAGGAAACAAGATAGAAATAGAAAAAGCAAAATAGCTTAAAAAAGCAAAATGGTTTAAATATGATGATAAGATGTAATAAAAAAAACAAGAACTAAAATAGTAAAATAACAAAACAAAGTGTAAAGTATAATAAGAAAGATCTAAAAATAAAAATAAAATAAAATAAAGTATATTTTCATCATGGCAGAAAATTTTATATTTGTCACAGGAGGAGTAATGTCATCACTCGGTAAAGGTATAGTTACCGCATCAATTGCAGCTATACTTGAAGATATGGGATTTTCAGTAAATGCAGTAAAGCTTGACCCGTATATAAATGTTGATGCCGGAACTATGAATCCATTTCAACACGGAGAAGTATATGTCACAGAAGATGGAGCAGAAACTGACCTTGATCTTGGACACTACGAGAGATTTTTATCTATCCAGATGTCAAGAATGAACAATATAACTACTGGGAAAATTTATTACTCTGTGATAGAAAAAGAAAGAAGAGGAGAATTCCTGGGAAGCACCGTCCAGGTAATACCACACATAACAGATGAGATAAAAGAGCACATAAAGAAAACAGGAGAAGGAAAAGATATAGTTGTAGTTGAGGTGGGCGGAACAGTAGGGGACATAGAGAGTCTGCCGTTTCTTGAAGCAATAAGACAAATGAAAAAAGAAAAAAGAACATGCTATATCCATGTGACATATGTCCCGATACTTGAAAAGACATCAGGAGAATTCAAAACTAAACCTACACAGCACAGTGTTATGAAACTTAGAGAAATTGGTATCCAACCAGATATAATAATTTGCAGATCTGAAAAGTTTTTACCTAATGATATAATCAAGAAAATTTCTTTGTTTTGTGATGTGAGTGAAGAGGCAGTTATATCTGATCCGGATACAGAAAATATTTACGAGCTTCCATTAATATTCAGGGACCAGAATTTACACAAAATAATATCAAAAAAATTGTTCGGTACAGAGCCTGTTACCCTATTTGATATGGTACCGAAAGAACCAAGGATGGAAAAATGGGAAAAAATAAAAAGAATTATAAACAACTCAAAAGAAGATATAAAAATAGCCATAGTTGGTAAATATACATCACATCAGGACGCATATCTTTCTTTAAAAGAAGCAATAAGGCATGGTGGAATAGCAAACGAACTGAAAGTAAATATACAACTTATAGATTCAGAAGAAATAGAGCAGAGAAAAAACCCAGAAGAGGTAATAAATGGATTTGATGGTGTAGTAATAGCAGGAGGTTTTGGTAAAAGAGGCATAGAGGGAAAAATCTTATCAATAAAGTTTTGCAGAGAAAACAATATCCCAATACTCGGTATATGTCTTGGAGCTCAACTTATGGTTGTAGAATTCGCAAGAAATGTATGTGGTCTAAAAGGAGCACATTCAAGTGAATTTAATCCAGATACTGAATATCCTGTTGTAGATTTGTTAGAAGACCAAAAGAAAATAACAAAACTCGGAGGTACTATGCGTCTCGGGGCATGGGAAGTAAAAATACTGGGTGGGAAAGCACTTCAAATTTACAAAACAGATAAAATATATGAAAGACACAGACACAGATATGAAATATCTCACAAATTCATAAAAATCTTTGAAGAAAAAGGCATCCTTTTTTCCGGTATATCATCAAAAGGGGATGTTCCAATACCCGAAATAATTGAAATTCCAAGTCACAGATGGTTCATAGGAACTCAATTTCATCCGGAATTCAAATCAAAACCTTTCGCTCCTCACCCGCTTTTTGTTTCATTTATTGAAGCTTCATATAAATACAAGACAGAAAGGATGAAAAACTAAAACAAAGAAAAAAAAGAGAAAATGTAAAAAACAAAGAAATAAGTAAATTACAGATGAGGTTTTTCATATCTTGCGCTGACTTTTCTGCGGAGCTTTATATAACAAGGGTTTCTCCATTTTTAGTAGGAGAAATATTCTCAACATCTCCCAAGATAAAGAATTCAAAGTGCATAATAGACCTAACAAAGATGTCAGTAATCGGGATACCATCTTTCAAAAACCTTGCGAAAATTTTCTTATATCTCATAAAGATTGTGAGGTTTATCGTAGAACGAAAAATAGATTTACTTATATTATGCGATGCTCCGGATTTCAACATACCGCTTGGGTCAATAGTAAAAGCAATAGCCCAAAATAAGATAAAGATAGTGTATTTCATACCTCCGACCGTATGGGCGTGGAGAGAATCTCGGAAGATTTTAGTTGAAGAATTCTCAAACAAAGTTCTCTATATTTTCCCCTTTGAAAAAAGCATATGGAGAAAAAACGGAATATTTATCGGTCATCCTCTTTGCAAAATAATCAGAGATGAGGAGGAAATTCTCCAAAGAAACAAACCTCAATTTATAACAATACTCCCAGGTTCAAGAATATCTGAGATAAAAAGGCATCACGACATCGTAACAGAACTTTCTAATATGTTCCATAAAGAAGGAGAAAAAGTAATTATCCCAACAAATTTTCCAAAATTTTTTTCAAAAAACTCTAATTTGCTATTGATTCATTCAGGGGATTCAAGATGGGCTATGAGAAATTCAAAATTTGTAATCACTTCTTCCGGAACTGCGTCGTTAGAATCTGCTCTACTCGGTAAGCCAACAGTAGTATTCTACAAAATAGATAGTTTCTCCTTTGAAATAGCAAAAAGAATTGTCAATATAAGATTTATTTCTCTACCGAACATAATACTAAATAAAATGGTATATCCAGAGCTAATACAAAATGATGCGACACCTGAAAAAATATATTCAGAGGCAAAAAGGGTTAAAGATAGAAACTTTGATATGATTAGACAGAAACTATTTTCAGAACTTGAAGGTCTTGAATTCAAGGAAATAGCCGAAATAATAATGGGATAAAAAATAAAATGGTATAAATTAAATAAAATAATAAATAAAAATAAAAACGAATATAAATAAGCAGAGCAAAAAGAAGAGTAGAAAATAAGAAACAAAAGCAAAAGAAATCAGAAAAGTAAATATTTTAATAAAAAATAATAAAAAAATAAAAATAATAATAAAAATAGAAAATATTACAAAGGAGCAGAAATTGCGCATAAAAAGATATGGCAGAACAACAAAGAACAAAAAGTAATCAGGAAGACAAGAAAAAATCAGAAGCAAAAGACAAAACAAGAAAAAGGGATAATAAGACAAACCAAGAGAATAAACAAGAAGAAAATAAACAAAATGAAGCTGAATCGTATCACAAGACTCAACATGAGAAAGGAAGGGAGCCAAAACTTATAGTATCAGGGTATATAGCCTGCGTTGGGAGACCAAATGTTGGGAAATCAACATTAATAAATAGGTTAGTCGGGGCTAAAATCTCTGCTGTGTCTCCCAAACCTCAAACCACAAGAAGAGCAATTATTGGAATAAAAACAATAAAGGATGATAAAAAAGGGGAATTAACACAAATGGCTTTTATAGATACTCCCGGTCTTCACAAACCTCGCAACGAACTCGGTGCAGAAATGGTAAGAAATGCCATAGAATCGCTAAAAATGGCTAACATAATATACCACCTTATAGATTCATCCGAAGGAATTCAAGGAGAAGATATAGATGTTGCAGAAAACCTAAAATCTTTCATGAAAGAAGAAAAAATAAAAGTTCCTATATTCTGTATACTTACGAAGATAGACCTCATAAGGAAAGAAAATTTGCTCCCTATTATGGATGAATTAGGAAAATGGGAATTATATACAGAAATAATTCCCGTATCTGCTCTGAAAGGTACAGGAATTGATGACCTAATAAATACAACGAAAAAATATCTTCCAGAAACTCAGGAAATCCTATTCCCCTATGAAATGGTATATGGGCAACCACTCAGAATAATAATTCAGGAAATAATAATGGAAAAAATCTACAACTATCTCCATATGGAGATACCCTACTCCGTAGCCGTTGAAGTAGAAGATATTGATGAGAGAGAAAATGGAGTACTCTATATAAAAGCAACAATATATGTTGAGAGGCAAAATCAGAAAAAGATAGTAATAGGNAAAGATGGAAGTAAAATAAAGCAGATAGGAACACTTGCAAGAGAAGAAATTGAGTTTATCACAGGAAGAAAGGTATATCTTGACCTTTGGGTAAGAGTAAAAGAAGATTGGAGGAAGAATGTTTATTTTGTAAAAAAAATTTACTTTTCAGAATAGAAAAATCTCAATCACAATTAATCTTGTAATTTGAGAATTCTAACAAAAATAGGATTAAAAAAGATATTCATAAGAGTGTTTGGTTTAGCAAGAAAAACTTACGATTGGGTTATAAGTTGGGCAAACTCAAAATGGTCGCAAGTAGCATTAGCCATAAACTCATTTTCTGAATCTATATTTTTCCCTGTACCCCCAGATGTCTTACTTATATCTTTGAGTTTGGGCAAAACAAAAAGAGCTCTATATTTTGCTGCAATAACATCAATATTTTCTGTTGTGGGGGGAATAGGTGGATATATATTAGGAAAATTTTTCTGGGAAGCAACGAAAGATTTTTTTTTGAACTATGTCTTTTCTCTTGAAAATTTTACAAAGGTATCAGAACTTTATAATGAGAACGCTTTTTTAGCAATTTTCACAGCAGGTTTCACACCAATTCCATACAAAGTATTCACCATAACGGCTGGGGTATTCTCAATAAATTTACCAACATTCATCATAGCCTCAGCTATATCAAGGTCGGCAAGATTTTTTCTTATTGCAACTTTGATTTTCTTCTTTGGCGAAAAAGTAAAAGTTTTCATAGAAAAGTATTTTAACCTCCTAACAGTAGTTTTCACAATAATGCTTATTTTAGGTTTTATTCTCGTAAAGTACCTTTCAAAGTAAAAAGTTAAAATGACATGATAAATCAAGAAAATAAGAGAAATATCTCAAAACTAAAAAAAGAAGGAATAAAAATAAAAGGTTTTCTTTTTGATATTTTCAAACCTTTGGGAGTAGTATTTGGAGATATAGGAACAAGTCCAATTTACACTCTCACCGTAATAGCACTAATTTTGAAAAATCCAAAAAAAGAAGACATTTACGGTGCGGTATCTCTGATATTCTGGACGCTTGTTATATTAGTATCAATCCAGTACGCATTCTTAGCTATGAGATTTTCATTAAGAGGAGAAGGCGGAGAAATAGTTTTAAGAGAGATAATTTTGAGAAAAATCAAAAACTCAAAAATAAAAAAACTTGCGTCATTTCTTACTTTCATAGGAATATCGTTTCTCGTAGGAGATGGAGTTATCACCCCCGCTATTTCAATTTTGAGTGCAGTAGAAGGACTTAAAATAATCCCTGCATTTTCTAACATAACACAGGAGACAATAGTTTTAATTTCAATAATAATAGTTGTCCTGCTCTTTTCGGTTCAAAGGATAGGAGTAGATAGGATTTTTCCGCTTTTTAGTCCGATAATGCTCGCGTGGTTTTTATCTTTATTTTCATTCGGTATATGGTGGCTGGCAAAAAACCCAGAAGTGTTAGAGGCATTAAGTCCTATTTTTGCAGCAAAATTCGTAATGCAGAACAAGTTTTTAGTTTTTTTAATCTTAGCAGAAGTCATACTTGCTGCAACAGGAGGAGAAGCACTATACTCAGATATGGGACATCTTGGGAAAAAAGCTATAAGACGTTCCTGGTTTTTCTTTGTATTTCCNGCTCTCATGATAAGCTATATGGGACAGGCNAATTTTTATCTGAGCTTTCCGAACTTCCAAAATCTGCTTTTTGATATGGTTTTCCAAACCGCAAGTTTTTTATATATACCTTTCCTCATTCTTGCAACAGTAGCAACCATAATAGCATCACAGGCAATAATTTTAGCTATGTTCTCACTTTTCTTTCAAGCTTCAAATGTTGGAATTTTTCCTCGCATAAAATTCGAACACAAATCAGAAAGACAGTATGGTCAAATATATTCCGGTTTTATAAACTATGCACTTTTGATATGCGTTATTTTGGTAATACTTATTTTCAGAAAATCAGAAAAACTTGCGTATGCATATGGTCTTTCAGTTTCAATAAGCATGCTCACAACAGGAACACTTCTTAACTTGCTCCACCTCCGTGAAAAAACATGGCACTTCCTTACTCTATCTTTAATAACATCATCTACGAGTTTCATTTTCNTTCTCTCAACATCACAAAAATTAAAATACGGTGCATATGTCCCGGTAATAATTGCATCAATTATGTTCTCTCTAATCTTGATTTATATATATGGGCAAAGCAAAGTTTATAAAGCTTTAAAACCAATAAGTTTCAAAGAGTTTGAAGAAATTTTCACGAGAATATACGCAAGTTTTAACAAAATAGTAGGAACTGCTGTCTTTCTTGTAAGAGATGTAGAACAAATACCCGCGTATGTCATAAACATAATAGTAAAGCAGGGGATAATATATGAAAGGAATGTTCTTTTATCTCTGGTGAAAAAAGAAGAACCATTTGGATTAAATGTAAAATTCGTAGAAGAAAAACTTCAAGGGCTCGATATATTAGCAGTAGAATTTGGTTACATGGAGAAAATAAATGTTGAGAGAATACTTAATGAAGCAGGGATAAAAGAGAGAATAATTTTCTACGGAATAGAAGATATAATTACAAAAAATCCACTCTTGAGAATATACTCTATCATAAAAAAACTTTCTGCATCTTTTGACAAATTCTACGATTTACCTTCCGGAAAAATTCACGGAGTAATAACAAGAATAGAAATATAAAATCTTGAAGATAGAAATATAAAATCTTGATTAAAATTTTTCATATTCTATCATAAATCGCATCTTGTATTTTCAGAACAGCCTTTATAGCGTGAGATACAACGAATCTCAAAGGTTCAGGAGGGAAAGGTATGACAAATCTATTCACAAAGAACATATTTGTTCTTTCCGTATCTTTTTCGAGCAAAAGTTCTGCTATTGTAAGACCATTTACATGAGTTAAGGATACCCCGTGTCCTATGCATCCCAAAGAATAAATTGCGTTTTTATCTCCAACATAGCCTATTGCTGGGACCAAATCTAATGTTACTGAAACAGGACCACCCCACATGTAATCAACTTTGAGATCAGAAAGAGGTGGAAAAATCTTTCTTATGTCTTCCTTCAAACCTTCAAAAACTTTATAATTCATGTCTTTATTCAAATTGCTTCCAAATGTTATTGTAACATCTCTTCCACCCATAAGAAGCCTATTATCTTTTGTGAGCCGGAAATAATGGATAAGATTTCTTGAATCTTCAAGACCCTCTCTGCCACTCCAATTTATTCTTTGGAAATGCTCCTCTTTCAATGGTTCTGTAATGACTATATGAGTAAATACGGGTACTTGTTTNCTTTTAAGCTGAGGCACAAGTATAGAAAAAGCATTTGTTGCAAAAACTATTTTATCTGCGATAACCTTTCCATAAGGAGTCTTTATTACGAACTTCTTATCGTTTCTCCTTTCAACTTCGTAAAATGGCGTATTTTCATATACTTTGACTCCCATTCCTTCGACAACCTTTTTCATACCCAAAACAAGCTTTGCAGGATTCAAAAGAGCACAATGTCTCTCATACCAACCTCCTAACATGACCGGAGAAGAAACCTTTTCTTCAAGTTTTGATTTATCTAACCAAGTTGCATCTTGAATTCCAATTTTCAGAGCAAGATCAAATTCTTTTTTAAGCTTTCTTTCATAGAGCTTAGATGTAGCAACTCTTATAAAACCATTGTATTCAAAATCACAATCTATTTTATGCTCTTCGACTAATCTTTTTACAAGATCTATACCGTAAGATGTATATTTATATCCAGCAAGAGCGTTTTCTTTGCCATATCGCAAAACTGTAAGAGATAGATCAAGTCCGAATAAAGTCATACAGAATCCAGCATTCCTTCCACTTGCACCATATCCGANATACTTTTGTTCAAGAACAGCAACAGAAGACGATGGTTCTAACTTTTTCAAAAAATAAGATGTTGCTATACCAGTAAAACCTCCCCCCAAAATTGCAAAATCTACTGAAATCTCACCTTCAAGCGGAGGATTAGGCAAAATATCTACCTGAGTGAGCCAAAAACTTGGCCTTTCTATTATTCCCCTCTCTTCTTTTTCCATAACAAAACTTTAAAAGAAAAAATAACATAAAAAACTTCAACAAAAATTTAAAGAAAAAAGATCACAAAAAAAATTGAAAACTTATAAAAACTAAAGTAAAAGGAAAACCCTTAAAGTATTCCTACATGGCAAAGAGAATAAGGATAGATCTAGTAAAACTGAAGAAATTAGGCGCAATATTCCAATTGTCTCAAGGTCCGAAGGATTTCTTTATATTTTTTCTAAGCGTTTTTATTTTTGGGAAAGGTAAAATAAAAACAAAGCTCTGGAAAGAAATTGAGGTATTCAAAGGCGAAAATATTTTAACCTCGGCATCTTTCAAAAAGTTAATAGCGTTATCTTACATTTACTTAATGAAAAATAAAGGATTTTATATAAAGGAAGANGAAGAAGGAACAGTTATAAAACTTAACGGCTCCGAAATAAAAATAAATCAGAATGATCTACACCATTTTGACTTGTCTTTAGAAGGTCTATACTATATCGTAACAGAAAAAAGCTCCACAGATTTCAAAGTTAAATTTGAAAATGAAAGATTGTTTGTGGAGTTTGAAAATATAAAATTAACATCCCCAAAATATTATCCGCTAATTTACAGTGTTTATGAGATCTTTTTTGAAGAGCACTATTCCTCCGAAAACATACCAGGAACAACCGTAATTGACATTGGAAGTTCTATCGGAGATTCCTCAATATATTTTTTGAGGAAGGGAGCGGAGAAAGTTTTCGGATATGAACCTCAATCAGACCTTGTAAAGATAGCAGAAGAAAACATAAAGATAAACAGTTTTGAAGGTAAAGCAAAGTTCATAAATGAATTTTTCACAAAAGATAAAGTAAGGAAAATTTCTGATCCGGAGAACACAATATTGAAACTTGATTGCGAAGGCTGCGAATTTGAGATTATTGATGAGATTACAAAATCATCTTTAAAATTCCGAGAGATAATTTTTGAATTCCATAAAACTCCTATTATGCTTTTCTTTAATCTTTTGAAAAAAAGATATAAGATAAAAGAAATAATATTCACATATCCAACACTTGGTATAGCAAAGTTTTCAGTTTAATAACTTTTATTCAATGCATAATTTCCTTCCTTTAATTTTTATTCTTCTTTGTTCTTTGATTTTTATTCCACCTTAAAATTTTTCCTATGGGCAGTTCAATTAAGCAACCAACCATAGAAGGAATTTTATATGGTATTTTATTATCTCTTGCGTTATTTGGAATAACCTGCTTCGCAAAAGATAAGGAGATAAATTTTGTCTCACATGAGCTAAATCTTAAAGCGATAAACTTGNTTTCTGAAAATTTTGGAAAAAAGGGAGAAATTTCAAGAAGAACCATAGCCCAATATGAAAACTTGGCATTTACTCTGGTCAGTATTGGAAAACCGGAAGAACCACACATTCATCAAAAAAGTGATCTTATTGTAATTCTTCTTGAAGGTGAGGGAGAGATAAATATAGAAGGTGAGAAAAAATATGTTGAAAAAGGAGACATAATTTTTATTCCAAAAAATAAGGTACATTTTTTCGTAAATAAGGGCAAAAATACAGNGTTAGCTCTTGTAATATCCTCTCCGCCTTTACAAAAAGAAGATNATTTGCCCGTGAAATAGTTTAGCNGNTAATTTCAAGTGGTGTTTATGATGAGAAATCAGACACCGCAGAAGATTTTACTTATTCATTAGAGAAAAATCAGAAAGATTATAAAAATGGATAGGATTACTACTTTGGCTACCTANTAGTATAGATATCATCAGAAAAATATAATGTTCAGTGCTACGAGAACGGAAATGGAGACAATTGCCCAGAATTCAGCTTTTTTAAAAAATGGTCTTTTATAGGAGCTTTGAGCTTCGTTATCGCTTTCGGAACCGACTCCCCTTACAAGTCCGCTCAATTCGCTTTCTGGTTTAGGTTTTGTAAAAAACGAAACTAAAATTGTTATGACAAAGGTAACAAGCCAACTCCACCAAGCGCGCCATAGATTCAAGCTCATCTCAGACGGATTATCGTATAAAGCAATAAATTTTGCTGGAATAATACCCCATCTCACACCTGTGAAAGTTATAAAAGAAAATAGCATACCCGCAATGAGTCCCCAAAAAGCACCAGAAGGAGTGATTCTTTTTGAGAACATACCCAACAAAATAGTTGCAAACAAAGGAGCATTAACCCAAGAAAATATTGCTTGAATATAATCCATTATTGTAGGAAACTTCATAGCCCAATACGCAGCTGCAATAGAGACAAATATCCCGCCAANGGTTGATAATCTGCCAACTAAAACAAGTTCTCTTTCGTCAGCTTGCGGTCGGAATATAGGTTTATATAAGTCCTGAGTAAAAACAGTGTTAAAAGCGGTTATGTTTCCAGCTTGCCCAGCCATAAATCCTGCGAGTAAAGCTGTAATTCCAAGACCAAAAAGTCCAGGTTCATAATACTTAGATATAAGAGCGGGTAAAGCAGAATCATACAAAACTTTTCCTGTCTCGTCTTGAAGNAGNTGAATTTCTCCAGTCTGAATGAGTTTGAAAGCAATAAGCCCTCCAAAAGTTACGACGAAAGGTAGAGCCATTTTAAAAAAAGACGCAATTATAGGAGCCAGACGAGCAGATTCAAGGTCCCGAGACGCAAAAGCTCTCTGGATTACAAGAAAATCAGTAGTCCAATAACCGAAAGAAAGAACCCATCCAAGCCCCAATATAATCCCCCAAAAGGTAATTCCCATAGCATTCTGGGATGGGTCAGAAGTTATTCTCCAAAGCGAAGTCAAGTTATCAGGAAGCTCNGANAGGAAACCGAAGCCTCCGACTTTTATAAGTCCCAGTATTCCAACGAGGACGAGACCAAACCAAACCAAAAAAAACTGAATAACCTCAGTAAAAATTGCAGACATAAGCCCCCCGAGAGCGACATAAATTGCAACAGTTAAAGCNGAAACCCATATGCTCACATGCCAGTTCCACCCCAAAATTATCTTGAAAATAAGAGCCATAAGATATATATTCACACCAGACATAAGCAAAGTCATTACAGCAAATGAAAAAGCACTTACGAACCTTGTTTTCTCATCAAATCTCAACCTCACATACCCCGGAACAGAATAAATATTTTTTTTGTAATAAAATTTCATCATAAAAACTCCCAAAAATAGCATAGCTGGAACTGCACCAATCCAGTAAAAGTGAGCTGTAAGTATGCCGTATTTTACAGAAGCTCCTGTCCATCCGAGTATTTCAAGGGANCCGAGATTTGCCGATAAAAAAGCTAAAGCAGAAACCCATGCAGAATTACTTCTGCCAGCAAGAAAAAACTCCTCATTACCCTCCGTCCATCTCCTCAGGTAAAAACCTATGCCCAAAATAAAAGCAAAGTAAAGCAGTATAATGAGCCAATCTATCCATGTAAGCTGAATCATATCAATAATAAATGATTTTAAGATAACTGCAAAGTTTTTTCATCAAAATCGAAGTTTTTGGAATTGCAGTTATTCTGANTGAAAAACTTCTANGCAGGTATCCCTTCTTTATCTATCGGCAGNGGNATGNCTGAATTACACTGNTTTTGCCCAATAGATTGACCACAAAAGCTGGAAATAAAAAAGAATTTCTTCAAATAATAAACTTGTTTTTTATTATNGAGACCAAATCAAAAAGAGAGAACAAGATAATATANAAATGTCAGGTGAAAAAAAACTCATACTTTTTTTTGATAAAGGAGTGATTAAATTGGGTTTTAAACTGAACGAAAACTACGGAAGACCTCTCATAATCACAGAAGATAATCAGGAAAAATTCATAAATAGAACTCAGGTT
>AWOA01000003.1 GCA_000494225.1 Candidatus Calescibacterium nevadense OTU 1 | reverse complement strand
ATTTTTTTTGTAATAAAATTTCATCATAAAAACTCCCAAAAATAGCATAGCTGGAACTGCACCAATCCAGTAAAAGTGAGCTGTAAGTATGCCGTATTTTACAGAAGCTCCTGTCCATCCGAGTATTTCAAGGGANCCGAGATTTGCCGATAAAAAAGCTAAAGCAGAAACCCATGCAGAATTACTTCTGCCAGCAAGAAAAAACTCCTCATTACCCTCCGTCCATCTCCTCAGGTAAAAACCTATGCCCAAAATAAAAGCAAAGTAAAGCAGTATAATGAGCCAATCTATCCATGTAAGCTGAATCATATCAATAATAAATGATTTTAAGATAACTGCAAAGTTTTTTCATCAAAATCGAAGTTTTTGGAATTGCAGTTATTCTGANTGAAAAACTTCTANGCAGGTATCCCTTCTTTATCTATCGGCAGNGGNATGNCTGAATTACACTGNTTTTGCCCAATAGATTGACCACAAAAGCTGGAAATAAAAAAGAATTTCTTCAAATAATAAACTTGTTTTTTATTATNGAGACCAAATCAAAAAGAGAGAACAAGATAATATANAAATGTCAGGTGAAAAAAAACTCATACTTTTTTTTGATAAAGGAGTGATTAAATTGGGTTTTAAACTGAACGAAAACTACGGAAGACCTCTCATAATCACAGAAGATAATCAGGAAAAATTCATAAATAGAACTCAGGTTNCATACGAATTCGATTTGAGATCTGAGATGTTGCAAGAAGTTTTCAAAAAAATAAGAGAATTAGAAAAAGATGTTGATTTAGAAACTATATGGGAAATTTCAATTTCATGCCCGGATGTAAAAGAACTATCAACAGAAGAGATCTCAAATGCCCTGTTTCAGAAAGTATCTACCGAAACAATATGTGCAGTTTTATTAAAGCTCCATTCAGAAGAGAACATATATTTTAAGAAAAAAGGGGAAAAATGGGAAATAAGAACCGAAGAAGATGTTGAAAAAATAAAAAAGGAAAAAGAAACGATTGAAGAGAATAAGAAAAGATTAGAAAAAATAAAAGAATGGTTTGAAAAAAATTTCAAAGGTGATGAAATATCTTGCATAAAAAATAAGGGTTTAGCGGAATATTTCTCTGAAAATTATCCAAGATTTTCGGAAGAAGTTCCAGAAATAGTTCGCGACTTCCTTGAGAAACTGAAAGATGATTTCATAAACGAAAGAAAAGAAGAAATAAAAAAGCTCCCTGAGGTTTTACCGAAAGAACTTATTCCTATGAAAGANGAGGATNTTTTCAAACTACTTTGTTTTCTTGGAGTTCTAGACCCATTTTATAATATCTTTGCTGAAAGATTTGGAATAAATCACTCCCAAAAACAAAAAGAGAAGGGAGAAAAAATATCNGTATATCCCNTCTTTAAAAGAGANGTAGAAGAAGGGAAGAGAACAAAGATATATGCTGAATCATATTCACTTGACATAGAAGGAACAGAAATAAGAGATGATGCGGTATCCTCTCCCAAAATAGATGGAGAGAATGTAGAGGTTTTCATTCACATAGCAGATGTTACACTTTTAGATTCAAACGAAATAATAGATGAAGTAATAAAAAGGGGNAAAACAATTTACTTTCCGGAAGGTAAGATTGATATGTTGCCCCAAAGTGTAGTAAGAGAACTTTCACTTGATGCAAATCAGCCGAAACCAGCCATAACCTTCAAAATAAATNTCAAAGTTACTGATGAAAAAGTAGAAATAAACTCAGTTGATGTAATGAGATCTGAGGTAAATATAATCAAAAATTATGAGTTCTCAGCAGAAGACGAAGAACTAGAACCGATAAAAAAACTTGGAATTCAAATATATGATATAAGAACAAAAAAGATGGGAGGATTAGACCTTATATCCGAAGATTTTGTTATTTTACTTGATGGCAGAAAATTTATAACAAAAAGATGGAAAGTGACGGATTTAAGAATAGCTTTATCTGAATTCATGATGCTATGTTCATATGCAATAGCTTTTTTCTGCAAGGAAAACAACATACCAATATTTTACAGGGAATCTAAAATTGAAGAGCAAACGAAAAATACGATATCTGATATAAATTCATCCCAATTTCAGGATAAATTCTCCATGCCCAGACCTTTCATACTTTGGAAGAATATAAGAAGTGCGAGAACACTTATAACTCAAATAGAACCAGCGGGAGCCCAAACCATAGGATACCCACTCTATGCATGGGGCACATCACCACTGAGAAGAGGCTGGGATTTCATCAATATAATACAAATCGGAAGATTTCTTAAAGGAGAAAAAACTCTATCAAAAGAAGACCTGAATAAAATAAAAGAGAAATTAGAACTTAACATAAGCAAAGCCGAAACAGCGGAAGACAAAAGATATAAATTTATACTATACGCATACATACTAAAAAACCTATCAGATAAAAATATAGACGCAATAGTTGTAGAAAAAGAAAGTAAGTGGAAAACAAAAAGATATACTCTCTGGGTTGATGAGATCCTCTCATTTATCAAAAGCGAATCAGAAAAAGATATAGACCTTCTTTCATCTGTAAAAATAAATCTCATACCTAATCCATTAAAACTTTCTCTAAAAGCTCAAATATTATAAGCGGATAAACTTGGATTACGTCAAANTGTCCTCCAATTTCCTAATTTTGATATAGAAAAAACCTTANCCTTACTTGAAGNTGAAAGAAGAGTTGACCAAACTACCATTCACAAACCCGAATTTTACCCTCCTCAAAAAAGAAAGACTTAAAGAAGCCAAACCAACTTAAAGAGCTAATAAAAAGAAAAGTCCAAATCATATACAAACCAAATAGTATGCTTGGCGGGAATTTATGTATGTATGATAATGTTATAGTAAGATTTTCTGTAAGATAAAACAAATAAATCAGGTTTTTTAATTTAGGTTTAGCTTCCTGTGGAGGGAAGCCCGTGTGAATCGGGCGCGGTCCCAGCCGCCGTGACCCGAATCCGCGGTCAGGAGATGCCACTGGGTAGTAAGGGTGAAAAAAATAGCAAATTAAAATTGAACTGAAACAAAATAAAAGCTCGCTACCTCGGGAAGGCATCTCCGAACCAAAAAACGAAAAAGACCGCGGTAGGCTCAGAAACTCAGAAAACTGAGCCGAGGGAAGCCGGAAGACCTTGCAGGAAGNAAAAAAAACTGGGAGGTGAAAAACAATGATAAAATCTTTGAAAAAACCTTACAAAATAATAGACAAAAAAGGCAGCGCGGTTGCCCGAAAATCAATCCTCAAACTTTCATGTTTTAAAATAATCTTTGCTTCTTCTCTTATTCTCTTTACATCTTGTGCGCAACAAAAAGAAAAGGATATACCTGAAAGCGCGATACCGCCAAAAATAGTAATAGGTGGAGAAGTCTCAGGCAAAATAGCTCTAATAAAAAAACAAGATGGAGTAAGAAATCAAGTCATTACAAACGAAGTGAAAGGAGCTGTTTTTCATCAGGTAATGTTTTCGCACGATGGAAGATACGTCTTTGCTGCCGCAAGCAACTTGAACAAAGTATATGTTTTTGATGGGGAAACTCTCTCATTGATAAAAGAAATTGAAGTAGGAGAACATCCATCCCATATGCACATAGACGATGAGGGTAAAATACTGGCAGTTACGAACGAAGAAAGTAATGAAGTATCTTTTATATCCGTAGAAAGACTTGAAGAAATAAGGAGAATAGGAGGTTTTTACACTCCACACTTTGCAAGATATTATAACGGTTTGTGGTTCGTAGCCAACCTTACGAAAAACCAAATATCAGTCGTTGATGTTCAAAAAGGAATAGTAAAAGAAATAGAAGTCAAGAACGTTCCGGATTGTGCAGAAAATGAAGAATGTGCATTTTTTGATGTGAGCATAAGAAATGATGTCGGGATAGCTTCACACATAAAGACAGGAAAAATAATTGAATTCAATCCAAAGACACTTGAAATAGTAAATGAGTTAGGTAGAGAAAATAACCATATGCTTGCAAAAGCTTATGAAGGACTGAAAGAAATTAATTCTTTCAGAACAACTATCTCACCTTTTGATCCCGTAGCTTACACCGTTTTCTCAAAAGGAATTATAGTATATGATTATGTAGCACGAAGTTTATTTAACATTCTGAAAACAGATGAGGAGTTCTTTTCCCAATTTGTAATAGAGTATCCCGGAAAAGCTTTTNTGTTAATGCACGATAAAAACAAAATCCTTATAGCTTCAAAATTCAAAATAGAAAAAATAATAGATGTTCCAGGAGTCCCAGGAGAAGGAATATACCATAACGGATACATTTACTTATTTGTAGATCAAGGAGAAAAGACTTCAATTTGGGCCATAGATGGTCAAGGAGAAAAATTCAAAATATCCGAAATCGANTTTTCTACCCCAGAGGGTATTCACATCCCAGGTGCGTATCCACATTGCCATTGATACTTATATCCTAACGTCGNAAAAAACTGATGTGAAAATATAAAAAACAAAAGAGAAAGAGGAAAAACGGGGAAAAGAAAAAAAGAGGAAATAAAAAAATAGAAGTAAAAAATAGAGGTATTCAAAGACTCAATCCAAATTCATCTGATAAATTTATGAGCTCGAAAATGTTAGATTTTATCTTATCTATATTTTCCGAAAATGGTGCAATTTCGTATGTGAAATTTCCCGAATACTTTATTTCAAAAAAACCATGAATAACTTTACTCCATTCAATATTGCCCTTTTTAGGAATAAGATGAGTATCTGCTAATCCGTCGTTGTCGGATATGTGAGTAGCAATTATTCTATCTGATAGCTTATAAATTACGTTTTCGGGAGGTTTTTCCCATATATTAGCATGTCCTATATCAAGACAGGCACCTATCCTACTTTTCCCGTCTCTTAACTCCTTTCTTAGAAAATCTACTATTTGTACTACATCAGAAGCCAGCGGGAACCCCATAGGATCATTTTCTATTGCAAAATTACAATCTGTGTTTTTATACACATCATAAAAATTTTCATAAAAGGTATCTAAGTTTTCGCCAACATGTAATATAAAGGTCCCAACTCCAATAGAGTACAAATTTTCGATACAGAATAAAAACTCATCTTTTGACTTCCGAGAAAGCTCTTTTGAGCCCAGAGAAACTTTGAAAGTATTTCCGCTTTTGTCTTGCGCCCAAAGTGGAAGATGTGCCGTCTCACAGGAGACACTATATTTTTCAGACCAAGCTTTTAGATTTTTGATNACGNTTTTTTCTTTGTAATCAAGATGGTTTGGCATAGCCCATAGCTCGCATCTTCTAAAACCAAGCTCCGATATAACTTTAAAAACATCCTCCGAAATCCTCAACTTCAAAAACACCTGAGTAGATAAACTCCTCTTCATAACCCTGAAAAGTAAAGAATAAAATCTCAAAAATAATTTTAGAAATAAAATTAAAAGAAAGATGGAATACCGCAGAAAAATTTTGAATGTTTTAATTTCCACTCTCATCACGGCTCTTATTATCGCAAGCTGTGGTAAAGCTAAAAGATCAGAAGATGAAATTTCAGCAGGAGGAAACAAAGAGAGAAATTACGATTTGTGTCAGAAGTTCAAAGGAATGAGTTTGCCCTCATGGAATAAAACAGAATATCTCTCAGAAAAATTCACAAAAGCGTTAGACGATCTAAAATCAATTGGAGTAAATTCAGTAGCAATAATACCTACGATATACCAAGAGGGACTTTCNTCATCTGAAATAATAGAGACAGAACAAACTGCATCCGATGAANCCATAAGTTTTGCAATAGAGCAAGCAAAAAAATTAGGTTTCTGTGTTATGTTAAAACCACACCTTGACCCTATACCTCTAACTTACAGAGGATTAATAAATCCAAAAAACATAGAGAAATGGAAGGAGAACTATTTCAAATTTATGTTAAGGTACGCGAAAATTGCGGAGGAGAAAAAAGTAGAAATATTTGCAATAGGAACAGAACTTGAATTCCTTTCTTCTTCAAATCCAGAAATTTTTTTGGAACTTGCAGATAAAGTAAGAGAAATTTTTTCAGGTAAAATCATTTATGCTGCAAACTTCACGGAGTACAAAAAAATAGAATTTTGGGAAGAGTTAGATTTCATAGGAATTGATGCGTATTTCCCTATGTGTGAATCGCCACCACCACAACCTGCCGAGCTTGAAAGAAGATGGGCTAATATAATGAACGAAATAATTGGGTTCTCAACACAAATAGGAAAAGAAGTGATTTTTACTGAGATAGGTTACATATCAAAAAAGGGAACCTGCCAGAGACCATGGGATTGGACTTTTGAAACCGAAATAGACGAAGATGAGCAAGCTTCGCTATATGAGGGTGCAATAAAATTTGCTTTCCCGAAACTTAAAGGGCTTTTCTGGTGGGAATGGCAATTTTACGGAGAAGATCAAGGCGGATTTACACCTCGCGGGAAAAAAGCTCAGGAGGTTCTTTCAAAAATGTGGAATAATCATCAACAAAACTAAAAACAAATATAGCTAAACGAACCTACCAGATCAAAAAACCTAAAATAAATCATTTNAAAAAATTCCTCAGAAAAAAACAAAAGTGTAAATCAAGTTAAATTTATTTTCAGCTAAATGGATTGGTTTTACGAAGTCGTCAGAACCTCTTATCTTTCTGAGAAAAAGATAGTTCTCGGAATTACTGGTGGTATAGCATGCTATAAAGCAATAGAACTCATGAGGCAGATTCAGAAAGCAGGAGCTAATGTTCAGGTTGTTATGACAAAAATGGCTCAAAGGTTTTTAGGTCCAGAACTTTTAGAAGCTCTCTCAGGGAATAAAGTTCTTGTGGATTTTGAGGGGATGGAACATATATATGTTCCTCATTCAGCAGACCTTTTTGTAATAGCACCAGCAACAGCAAATATAATAGGCAAAATTGCTAATGGAATATGTGATGACATGCTTACAACACAAGTTATTGCATCAAATGTACCATGTGTTTTGGTTCCGTCAATGAACTGGGCGATGTTAAAAAATCCAGCCACACAAGAAAACTTAAAAAAACT
This sequence comes from Candidatus Calescibacterium nevadense OTU 1, assembly GCA_000494225.1. Classification (GTDB taxonomy): domain Bacteria; phylum Calescibacteriota; class Calescibacteriia; order Calescibacteriales; family Calescibacteriaceae; genus Calescibacterium; species Calescibacterium nevadense. Next base: position 5,954 of record AWOA01000003.1, on the reverse strand, counting down.
TCGTGAAAGAGGATTTGTAATCGTAGAACCCGAAGAAGGGGATCTTGCTTGTGGAGAAAAAGGGGAGGGAAAATTTCCGAAGATAGAAAAAATTTTTTTCTGGTGCGAATATGCCATTGCTCCCAAAATATTCAACGGCGAAAAAGTTATTGTAACAGCAGGTCCGACGAAAGAATTCATAGATGATGTAAGATTCATTTCAAATCCATCTTCCGGATTTATGGGATACATCATAGCTCGTGAATTTGCTCTTTTTGGTGCAGATGTGAAACTTATAACCGGGGGTGATGAATTTGACGCAAGGGAATTTCTGAGCGTATCAAAAGTAGAATCATCAGAAGATATGTTTTTAGAAGTTCAGAAGAATTTACCCGCAGATATATTTGTTGGTTCAGCGGCAGTTTCTGATTTCAAGCCTAAATCAAAAATCAAGGGTAAAATAAAAAAGGAAAAAATAGAAGCTGAAAGCGGAGGAAAATTACTGATAGAACTTGTAAAAACAAAAGATATAATACAGAGCGTAAATGCAAAAGTAAAAGTTGGATTCTCTCTTGAAGATTCAAATCTGCAAGAAAATGCAATTGAAAAAATGAAAAAGAAAAAAATAGATATCATAATTGCAAATCCAATTATATCTTTCAGAAAAGAGGAAAGTGAATTTATTCTAATTGAAAACAGAAANGGGAATATCTTTTCAGAGAAATTAGGCAGGAAACATAAAAGAGAAATAGCNCGAATAATAGTTGATAAATCCTTTAAAATACTAAATAGCACAGTTTGAAATTATCACAACATGGGAAAAATATTCATAACAGGCATAGGAACTGGGGTGGGAAAAACAATATTTTCGGCAATACTTTTAGCNAAGTTCAGAGGTAAAAGAACTTTTTATTTCAAGCCAGTAGAAACAGGTGGTCAAAAGCCACAAGATTTTCTTCTTTGCTCAAAATTTGCGGATTTTTCTGAACCACCAATATACCACTTCAAAACCCCTGCATCCCCTCATATAGCAGCAAAAATAGAAAATCAAAAAATAAGCATACAGAAAATAAAGCAAAAAATAAAAAAAATAGAGAAAGAAAATTTCAATCTCGTTATAGAAGGAGCAGGCGGATTACTTGTTCCACTCCGAGAAAAACCTATATATACATGGATAAACCTTATAGAAGAGTTAAAATTACCAACATTAGTGGTATCGGCTTCATATCTGGGAGCTATAAATCATACTTTACTTACGGTAGAAGCCTTGAAAAAAAGAAAGAANATAGATTTAGTGGGAGTAGTTCTGAATTTTCCAAAACCCCCAAAAACTGTNGCAGAAAAAACAAATAAAGATACAATCAAAAAAATCTTGGGAGAATTATATTTAGGTGAAATCTATACAATCCCGCAAAGTATGAAAAATAACATACTAAAAGGAAAAACTACTTCGGAAAATATTCAAAAAATCTCAAATATAATATGGCGAGAAATCAACAAATATCTTTTTAGTTTATAGAATTATTAATTAATTAATAAAATTTACTTATGAAGATTCTCATCGTAGACGATCATGAACCGATGAGAAAAATTATAAAAACTATCCTAAAAAAAGCAGGATTTGAAGACATAGAAGAAGCCGAAAATGGAAAAGAAGCTCTTTCAAAACTTAAAGAAAAAAAATTTGACATAGTATTACTTGACCAAAATATGCCCGGTCTCTCTGGGATTGAACTTCTCAAAATTATAAAACAAGATGAAAAACTAAAAAATATTCCAGTTATCATGGTAACAGCAGAGACGTCAAAAGAAAAAGTAGTTGAAGCAATTCAGCTCGGAGTACATGATTACATAGTAAAACCCTTCACACCAGAACTTCTCAAAAAGAAATTAGAAGGTATAACGGCAAAATAAAAACAAAACAAAAATAAAAACAAAACAAAAAATACTATATAATAGTTCTCATCAAACAAAAATCACATTAAACAAGGTAAAAAACCGCAAAAATAAAATAAAAACAAAATAAGAAATAAAAAATAAAATCAAAAAATAAAGTATAAATTATTAAACCAGAATGATAGAAGAAAAACATTACAGAGATAATAAACGGGAAGGGAAAAAAGAAGAAAAAGATCAAAAGAACAATGACAAAGAAACCAATAAAATAAAGTTCAAAAGGGCTCTTATCAAATTATCAGGAGAAATACTCGGCGGAGAAAGGAAATTTGGACTTGAACCATCTGTATTTTACAAGATAGCAGACGAAATAATTGAAGGGTACAATTTGGGAGCAGAAATCGCGATTGTTGTTGGTGGGGGGAACATAATAAGAGGGATAACAGCAGAAAAAACAGGAATAGATAGAACAACAGCAGATTATATGGGCATGCTCGCAACCATAATAAATGCTCTGTTTTTGCAGGAAGTTATAGAGAAAAAAGGATATCAGTGTAGAGTCATGAGTGCAATACATACCCCCGCACTCTGCGAGCCATATATAAGAAGAAGAGCAATAAGACACCTTGAAAAAGGAAGGATAATTATATTCGCAGGTGGAACGGGAAATCCCTACTTCTCAACAGATACAGCAGCGTCTTTGAGAGCATCTGAAATAAAGGCAGATGTCATACTAAAAGCTACAAAAGTAGATGGAGTATATGATTCAGATCCTCTCACAAATAAAGAAGCAGTAAAATTTGACGAACTCACATATGCAGAGTTTCTAAAACTCGGACTCAAAATAATGGATGCAACATCTGTGACCTTGTGCATGGAAAAGAAAATCCCCATAATTGTCTTTAACATAAACCAAGAAGGAAATATAAGGAAAATACTTCTTGGAGAAAAAATCGGAACGATAGTTCACGCATAAAAACAAATTCACCCATGGAAACAAATTTCAAAATATACGAAATTGCTAAAAATAAAAAAAATAAAAAAATAAAAAAATTGTAAAATACAAAAATAATAGGAGGAAAAAAAATGGTAATCACTACATCACTTTTTATTATTTCTTTTGGGCTTGAACTTGAAGGATATTTTAGAGCTCGTCCCCGTCTCCTTTACAATATATCACTTGTAAATCTTCAATCTGTTGATCCTCTGATAACTTACTTTGATTCAAGAGGCCTTTTGAATGTAAAACTTGGAGATGAAAATATAAAACTTATCTCACGAGTCGATCTTATAGATAACGCAGTTTGGGGGTATAATATTAGAGGAGCATCAGATGCTCCGCTTGCGCAAGTCATATCTTTTAACGATATAGTTGGCAAAGAAGTTCCTCCAATAAAAATAAAAAGGTTGTACCTTGATATAAGAACAAAAATAGGAGCNATAATGGCAGGTTTTATGCCATCTCACTTCGGACTTGGAATGTATGTGAATTCAGGAGATTCAATTTACAACGACTACGGAGATACATACGCAAGAATAGCTTTTGCTACAAAACCTTTTGGGAAAGACAGCAACCTGATAACTGCAATATTCTTTGATAAAGTCGTAGAAGGGGCGGTAATTCAAGAAGGTTCATCAGATATTCTTGATGCAGACACAGATGATTTAGGAATAGCAGCCCTTTATAACAATGATTTTTGGAAAGGCGGTTTTTATTCAACTTTGAGATTCCAGGAAACTTCCCTTCAATCAAAAGCCTTCCTCATAGATGCTTATTTTGAAACAAAAACAAAATTTTATCTTGCATTGGAGCTCGCAACTTTACTCGGAAGATTCCAAGTTTTCCAGGATCAAACTCTAAACATATCAAGCTTTGGAGGATTAGTGAGAGCCGGATATAAATTCTCATGGATTTTCCCTTATGCTGAATTTGGTTACGCATCACCTCCGGGAAATAACGAGTTCAGCCTTGATACAAACAGAAGAGGAACAGAACTAAAAGGTTTCAGGTTTCATCCTGATTACGACCCAGCTCTCATACTTTTTAATTTCATAGGTGGTTCAAAAGTTTCTCAACCCGTCCTCAAAGGATTTTCAAACATTTTGGAATCAAGAAGTGTTTTTTCTGCTTACTACCTGAAAATTAACAATCAAATAAAAGTGCAAAATGCATTTGTAATACCTTCATTGCTTTTAGCATTTGATAGCAAAAACTCAAAATTCTTAGGTGTAGAACCTGATTTGGAAATAAGAAACAAACTCTTATCAGAAAAGAGGGAAGAAGGTAAAGAATCTGATTACAACTTGTTCCTTTCTTTAAGAATGGGACTTTTGATCCCAGGGAAACAACTCAAAGAAGTTGAAAGACCAGGGGAACAAGGTACAAAAGAATCTCCCGTCTTTGGTATAGTTGGACTTNTAGGATACGAATTCTGAATGAGATTTTAGCCAATCTTAACTTTTCCTTTTCGCTCGTGTAACTTCTGTCTTTTTATCTTGGTTTTATTCCGAATATAGCGATGGCTCCAAATATTATAGCAACTATTATGAATCTCGCAACGACTTTTGGTTCACTCATTCCACCGAGCTCAAAATGATGATGTAATGGAGCCATCCTGAAGATCCTTTTTCCTCCTGTAATTTTAAAATAAGCGACCTGAATAATAACAGATAACGCNTCAATCACAAACAAAAAACCAAATATAGGCAGGAAGAATTCGAATTTTCCTAATATGCTCAGGAATCCAAGCAGAGCTCCCAAAGACAAAGAACCCGAATCTCCCATAAAGATTTGTGCCGGGAAGTTATTCCACCATAAGAACCCCAGAAGTGCCCCCAAAATAGCAAAAATAAGAACGGTAATCTCCCCAACGCCAGGAGTAAAAAAAAGTTCAAAGTATTTTGCAAAGACCGAATGACCGGAAAAGTATATAAATAAACCTGAAACAGCAAACGCTATCGCAAGATGACCGCCAGCAAGACCATCAAGTCCATCTGTTAAATTCACGGCATTTGATGCACCAGTTATGATGAAAACACATAACAAAATGTAAAGAATATAATTTAAATCCAACGATATATTCAAAAAGGGCAACCTTACCGGAGTTTTCAGATCAAATAATAGCTCCGCTACCAAAATAGAAAGACAGGATAAAATTATCTGTATAAAAAACTTTTGTAATACTGTGAGCCCTCTTTTTTTACTTTTCTTTTTCAACACATCATCCAAAAAGCCAAGCAAAGTAAAAACAGAAAAAGTAAAGAGAGAACTTAAAAGATAGTTGTTCCTTAAATCTCCGAAGAGGAGAACTGCTATTGAAGAGAAAATATAAATAAATATTCCGCCAGCAGTGGGAGTCCCCTCCTTTGAAAAATGAGATTTTGGTGCAAGGTGATAAACTTTCTGGCCAAGTCCCCAATTTCTCAAAAGCTCTACTATTTTTCCGCCAAAAAATATAAATAGAAGCANAGGTATTATAGCTGCAACAACTGCTCTTTCCATTATCTTGTAATCAAATAAGTACGCAAGCATAGATATATAGAAATAAATTCTAAAAATCTGATATAGGAAACATTCAAGACCTTGGTGAAAATAACCTTTATTTAATCAAGCATTTAATCAGATGACCGAAGGTATGATATAAAGTCCTTTGCGATTTCATCAAACTTTAATCCACGAGAAGCTTTAAAGAATATGAAATTAAAATCTTTATAGATCTGTTTGAGTCTTTGAACCAACTCACTTTTTGACTTGAAAACCTCCACTGAAAATCCACAGTTTTTTAATCCATCCTCCATAAACTTTGCATAATTACCATACAGAAGAAAGAAAGAATCCCTCGGTGAGATATATTTTTTGGCACTCTCCCCTACCTTGAAATGTTCCTCTTCAGAGTATTTCCCGAGTTCAAGCATATCCCCCAAAGCAAAAACTTTTTTTCCACCAACAAAAGAAGCAGAATAAAACATAGCAGAAAGAGATAAAGGATTAGAATTATATGAATCATCAACTATTACAAAATTCCCTATTTTTTCGACCTTGAACCTTGAAAACTCATTTATGAACTCCTTAAAATTCA
>AWOA01000002.1 GCA_000494225.1 Candidatus Calescibacterium nevadense OTU 1 | reverse complement strand
TCATTTTCCAACCCAAAAGCAACCTTTTCCGGATAATCAAGTGAGAAGAAAAAATTCCTCAATTCTTCTGTGTCAAGATTTATAAAAACTGTTCCACCATGTCCNAATACAAAATTCACAAGTTCTATCTCTTCTTGAAAGACTTCCTCCGGAGATCCCAGCCCTTCTAAATGTTCTTTCCCAAAAGAGACTAATAATCCAAAATTTGGTTCTGCAAATTGAGAAAGATACTTTATTTCACCCTTTGATGAAGTTCCTATTTCAAGCACAAGAATTTCGGTGTCTTTTTTCAATGATGTCATAGATACAGCAAGACCTATTTCGTTGTTAAAACTCTTCATACTTTTTTGAACTTTGAAACCCAATTGAGAAAATAAAAAGTGAATGANTTCTTTTGTTGACGTTTTTCCCGCGCTCCCTCCAATTGCAATTGTGAATGGTCTTATCCTATTTTTTATATATTGACCTAATTTCAAAAATGCTTCACGAGTGTTCTCAACTAAAATCTGCGGTATTTTCAGATTTTTATTCACGGAAGATACAAGAGCAGCAACTGCTCCCCTTTCCTGAGCCTCAATTAAAAAATCATGGCCATCAAAATTTTTCCCTTTTATTGCAACAAATAAAGCTTTATTAACTGATTGCCGCGTATCAGAAGATACATATTGAAAAACAATTCCTTTATCTTTTTCATTCTGAGCTATAATTTTTCCCCCGCATATTTTCTCCGCATCTTTTAGGCTCAATTCAAATGGTAATTCAATAAACATAAAATCTCCTACTTGAATTTATACCCANACANTTATACTTGAATTTATACCCCTACCCTTATGCTCCCCTTTTATACTTAAAATAAGAATATCTTAAATATCAGATACCTACTTCTTTTACTTTTATTTTACTTTTTTTTCTTAATATAATTACTGAATATTCACCTACACTAAACCTTATTACAAGCTTTTCAGGAGAATTTTAACCTAATCTTGTAAAACTGATAAATCCCACCACTTTGCGTATTTTTCCGCAGATTTTTTTATTTCAAAGCCAATTATTTCAGGAACAGTATAAGGATGAATCTTCTCGACCTCTTGAACTATTTTATCAAAAAGCTTTTCCTTTGTTTTTACAACAAGTAAAACTTCCGGATGATCTTCTATTTTACCCTGCCAACTATAAATAGACCTTGAGACCTTCAAAATATTAACACATGCTGCCAACTTTTTTTCAACTAATGTTCTTGCGATATTTGCTCCAACTTCCTCATCAGGTGCTGTTATAAAAACCACAAAACGCATAATTAAGAATTTTTTCTCTGAGAAATTGAATTAAAATTTGTCAAAAAAATCATGAAAACAAGAGCAGATGAATAGTTTTTATTGAACAAAAAAATAATGAACAAAAAAGATAAGGAGGTATAAAAACATGGGAGAAAAAGGGGCAAAAAATCAAAGTGGGCATTCAATTAATGTAGCAGTTATAACTGGTGGAAGCTTTGGCATAGGTGAAGCTCTCGCAAAAAAATTTGCAGAAAATGGTATAGAAGTTATCTTAATGGCAAGAACAGAAGAAAAACTTATCAAAGTCAAAGATGAAATAGAGAAAAAGGGAGGAAAGGCTCACATATATCCAGCAGATCTGACGAAAGTTAATCTGAAAGAACTNTATGATAAAATATCAGAACAACANAATCCAGATACACTCGTCAATAATGCTGGATTTGGCACAATAGGTCCATTTTACAACCTTGATCTAAAAAGAGAACTTGAGATGATAGACCTTAATGTAAGGGTTCTTGTAGAACTTACACACTATTTTCTCCAAGATAGAATAAAAAAAGGTCAAGGAGGAACACTTGTAAATTTGTCTTCTTTGGCTGCATTCTTTCCAATACCGTACTTTGCTACNTACGCTGCAACAAAATCATTTGTCTTGAGCTTTTCAGAAGCAATAAAAAGAGAAGTTNAAGACAAAAAAATAAGAGTTATAACAATATGTCCAGGCGGAATAAAAACCGAGTTTCAAAAAAGAGCGGGAGTAAGAGAAGATATATATCAATTTCAAAAGTATATGAACGTTGATGAAGCAGTTGAACTTATGTGGAACGCAATAAAATCAGGAAAAAGTCCGTATGTTCCNGGTTTTCAAAACTGGCTATACTCCATTCTTGTAAGAATTATCCCAATAAATATTGTAACAGCTCTTGGAAAGAAATTTATGGAGATGAGGAAAAAGTGATATGGCGGAGAGGGCGGGATTTGAACCCGCGAGGCAGGATTTAACCCGCCACAGCTTAGCAGGCTGTTGCCTTAGACCGCTCGGCCACCTCTCCTATTTCTTTCACCTGAATTATATAAACTAAATAAATATTATAATCATTTATAAACATAAATAATTTTTTCTAAATAAAAAGGATAAAAGTAAAAGGATAAAAATACCGACGTGAAATAGAGTAAGGTAAAACAAATAATAAGTAAGTAAGAAANCAAGAATTCTACATAGAAATTGAGCCTTTTCTGAACTCAGTTTCTCCTATTTTCACATTAACACAAGCTGGTTTATTTTCACGGCGGCAAAAATCATAAGCTCTCTGCATAGCTGGTATAATTTCCTCAGGATTCTCAACAAACTCCCCATATCCCCCAAAAGCTGAAACCATAATATCATACCTTGTGTATTCAAGGTCAGTAGCTATTGCTCTACCATACATTGGCACCTGAGCCCTTTTTATCTGAGTCCACGCCGCATCGTTTCCGATTACACCGACAAACGGTATTTTCAGTCTACAAGCTGATTCATATTCAAATCCATTAAAACCGAAAGCACCATCTCCAAAAACAACGAAAACATCATGATCGGGCTTCTCTAACTTTGCGNCAATAGCAAACGGAGCACCAACTCCTAACGTCCCGAGAGGCCCCGGATCAAGCCACCCTCCAAGATGTGTCGGCTTCAAAAAGTAAGCAGCAGAACCAACTATATCTCCACCATCCCCCACAATTATAACCTTATCTCCGAGAGAATCTATAAAATCTGCTACATCTTTACATAATCTTAAAGGGTTTATAGGTACAGAATTTGATTTCCCTTCTTCGTAGGCTTTAGATTTTCTTTCATCCTCGTGCTTTTTGAGCTCCCCTATCCAGTCCGAAAATCTTGAATTTGACCAATCAACTTTTTCTGCAACCTTAGCCAGAGCAGAAAGCGGATCGCAGACCTCTGAAATGTTACCCTCTCTATTTCTTTTCAGCTCAGCCGGATCAAGACCGAGCCTTACAAGGAAAGCATTCTCGTTTATTGTTCTACCATAATCAAGCCTAAAATCAAGGGGAACACCGGCGAGTATAACGAGGTCTGCTTGTGCAAGTGCCTGCTTCCTCGCAAATCTGAAAAGCAAAGGATGGTCCTTCCCCAAAGAACCACGAGCAAGACCATTCACAAAAACAGGAACACCAATCTTATCAATAATTTGTCTAACAGAATTCCTATATTTTGACCAAGCAATTTCAGAACCAAGCAATATGACTGGTCTTTTNGATTCCTTCAANTTTTCATAAATTTCGTTTGCAGTTTTTGCGGAAGATTCTGGTCTTGAATAATATATTTCAAGGGCTTCAACATCATCTGCTGGATTGAATATGATATCCATAGGAACTTCGAGATAAACTGGTCCTGGGAGACCGTCGAGAGCAGCAGAAAAGGCACGAGCCATAAATTCAGGAATAGATTTTGTATCAGTGACCTGCACAGCCCACTTTGTTATTGGTTTGAGAACAGATATGTGATCCATTTCTTGTAGCGCCCCCTTTCCGTAAAAGAAAGTTGGAGCCTGTCCTCCTATGAGTATCAAAGGAGAATTAGCTCGGAAAGCATTTGCAACACCAGTTACTGCATTCATAACTCCAGGCCCCGCTGTAACTGCTGCAACTCCGATATATCCTGAAACTCTCCCCGCCGCATCTGCTGCAAACACTGCTGCTTGTTCATGCCTATAATCTACAACTCTGACGCCATAATCAGCACATCCTTCATATATTTCCATTATGTGTCCGCCACATAAGGTGTGGAGATGTTTTACACCGTATCTACTCAATATTTTCCCTATTAATTTCCCTCCGGTCATAACAAATTGATTTTAATCCTCTGAAATTTTTTTTAGCATAAGAGTTGAAAAGTAATGAAAATCTGTCTTATTTAGTTCTTCAAGATTGGATATAAACTCATTCTCTGTACCGCAAAGCTCACCAAAAAAAGCAAGGAATTTACCGTCCTTGCCCTCATTTACCCTCTCCTCCAACTTCTTCTTTATCTCACCTATAACTCTACCGCATTTGAAAATGAAAATAGTCGAAGCTAAATTTATGATCTCATCAAATTCTGGTCTGAGTTCNGCTGTTCTACAACCAGATCTTTCCTTTATTGATGCCGGCATTATGACCAATATTTCATCCCCATCTACAACTGGTATCGCAAGCCGAGAAGCCAAAATTTGAAATGAAGAAATTCCCGGAACAATTTCAATCTCAAACTCTTTTTTCTCTTTTATTATATTGATAATGCTATTGAATGTTGAGAATATAAGTGGATCTCCCTCAACTATAAAAACACATTTTTTACCTTCAAGAACCCTTTCTCTAATTTTCTCATAGGCAGAAAACCAATATGGTCTCGCTTTCTCTTCTTTTGTTGTCATAGGAAAAATAAGCTTGTGAATCTCCTTACTCTGCAAATCACAAACCTTCTTTACTATTTCAAGGGCAAAACTTTCAGAGTGGACAGATTTCACAGGACAAAAAACAATGTCTGAATTATCTATAATTTCTTTTGCTTTTATGGTTATTAAAGAAGGATCTCCTGGACCAACACCGACGCAATAAAGTATTTTTTTTTCCATCTCTTACGCCATCAGAATTTTGGTTGCCTTTATGGGAACCGTCTCCAATTACCATATCAGATTAATTTTTGGAGGAAAAATTAAAATTTCTATTTTTTCACATACCTAAACATTATTTTTATAAAAAGAAAAAACTTATTTTCTTTTCTATGCTTTTTATGTAGAAATTTGCAACCATGTTGAAGAAGAATGAATATTCAGACAAAGCAAGCACGCTAACTGAGGCAATTCCATACTTTCTTAAATTCAGAGGAAAAACCTTCGTGTTCAAAGTTGGAGGGAAAATTCTTGATTCAGATGAAGTTTTTGAAGCAATAGCAGAAGATATAGTTATTTTATCGCTTGTTGGAATAAAGCCTATTGTAGTCCATGGTGGAGGGAAAGAGATAACGGCCTTTCTTGAAAGATTAGGTATAAAATCAGAGTTCAAAGACGGGATAAGAAAAACAGACGACAAAGTTATGGAAATTGTAGAAATGGTCTTAGATGGTAAAATAAACGGTAAAATCGTCTCTTCAATTTGTAAAAAGGGCGGAAAAGCAATAGGGCTATCAGGAAGGGATAGCTTCTGCATAGTTTCAGAAAAGGTAGAAGGGAGAGTTGGGAGAGTAAAAGAAGTAAAACGAGAAGTTATAGAAAAAATAATACAATCAGGTTTTATACCTGTCATCTCTTCTGTGACTACAACGGAAGATGGTATTTCTCTGAATACAAATGCAGACGAGGTAGCCTGTGAAGTAGCAATATCAATCTCATCAGAAAAACTTATACTTCTAACAGATGAGGAAGGAGTAATAGGTAAAAACAACCAAATATTAAGAACAATAACAAAAGAAAAAGCAGAAGAACTAATAAAGGAGGGAATAATTCATGGTGGTATGATACCAAAGGTAAGACTTGCAATAAAGGCCATAGAAAATGGAGTAAAAAAGGTTCATATAATAAGTGGATTAATTCAACACTCTGTCCTACTTGAAATTTTCACAGACCAAGGTATAGGGACAGAAATAGTTGCTCAAACATAGCAAAAATTATCTACCCCAAAATAAATCTGAACTACTATATCTCTTCAAACCTCAAAAGAATACAAAAAACTTATTTCCCTAAATACGAACTAAATTATTATTAAGNTTTGTGTAGAAACAATNATAAGGAAAATGAAAGAANAAAAAAAGAAGAAAAAAAAGATAAAAGAAACAAAAAGTGAAAAAAACGATAAAAGAACAATTGATATTCTGAAAAGGAAACTACTGAAAATAGGCATATATTCAGTTCCAATTATTTCAAGTGTATCCATACCAGATATAAAAATCCAAGCACAAACACCAACGGAAGACCCCCCACCAGAAGATCTTCCTTCTCCAATTTTCAGAAAAAAGGGTATTATAGATGAAGAAAGAAAAGAGAAGAATAAAAAGATAAAAAGGCTAAGAATCAAGTCAATCTATGAAAACTCCAAAAATTTATTTAAATCACCATTTAAAAAATCACCACTTGAAACAAAGGGAGAAGAAAAGAAAGAGTAGAGCAAAAATATTCTGCATTAAGCGTACATGAAACAAAAAAGTTAAAGTTTCTTTATTATTCGTAAGACTTCGGGAAAATCCCTTATATAGAATGGTCTATTTACTCGGAAAACTTTGGATTTCTGTAAAACTCTGAATATCACATCAAAGGAATTTTGATATTCTAAATTTTGCACATTTTTAATTAGTTCAAACGCTCCGTCTGCTTCGCCAAGTTGCTGTACGCATATTTTTTTCCCCGAACCCTCTTCATAAATAACAAAATTATATGGTGGGCAAGGTTCGCCTACGGATTTTGGAACATAGAATTTCAAAAACTTCCTCCCCCTATATGTATATCTTGGAAGAACAGGTTTAGGGAACGGTACTAACTTACCTTTTTTAGATATCAGCACAGGGTCATCACCTACATACTTTGCCCCACACTTTACCAATCTTCTAACCGCTCTACTCTTCCCTACTCCACTTTTTCCAACAAAGACATAAGTTTGACCATCAAGAATACAAGATGAGGCGTGAAGTAGAAGAAATCTACTCTGAAATTCTTCTAAACATATCCTCATAATCTTATCATAAGCCAAAAACAAATCACTATAAAAATCCTTTACCTTGAAATCTATCACCTTGATATCCTTTTGATACTCACGATATTTTACATTTCTTTTCCGTTTTCCTTTATTGATTTCCACTTCGTCACGTACAAAGTGAAAAAAAATTCGCTTTAAACAATTCTGAAACCTTTCATTATCAGATAAAATCTTGAATTTCAAACCCAAAATATCCAAAAAAAATGCATCNGGTCTTTTCGCAATTTGTTCTGACATATCAAAATCCTTTATAATATATTCNTCTTTTCTTGATAAAATTTTGTTAAACTATTTATTATCAATGGAGGAAATAAAAAATAGCGCAGAAAAAATAAAAGAGATGCTAAATGAACTTGCTTATAATCTCTGGTGGTCTTGGAATCCACCGGCAAAAAGACTTTTCCGCCTAATAAGCGAGATAGTGTGGAAAGAATCAAAAGAAAATCCCATAGCCATAATAAAAAACGAGGAATTAGTTGAAAAAGCCATAGAAAACAAAAATTTTGTTGATCTCCTCAACTTTACGTATTTACAGTTCAAAAAATATATGGAAAGAATAACAAAATACACAATTGATTTTGAAAAACCTGTTGTGTTTTTCTCAGCTGAATATGGACTTCATCCATCNTTGCTAATATACGCTGGAGGGCTCGGGTTACTAAGCGGGGATATACTTAAAGAAAGTTCTGATATCGGCTTGCCTATGATAGGNATAGGNTTTATGTATCCACAGGGATATGTGAGGCAAAAAATAAGGGTAGATGGATGGCAAGAAGATATATTTCTTTCTAACTCAAAAGATATCATGCCAGCTCAAAAACTGCTTGACGAAAATGGTAATTGGATAAAAGGAAAAATTGAATACGCAGANGATGAAGAAATCTACTTTGGAGTTTGGGTAGTAAATGTAGGGAAAACAAAACTTTACCTTATTGACACAAACGTTGAAGAAAATTCTCCATGGAACAGGGATATATCATTGAGGTTATATGTTGCAGATAGAGAGTTAAGACTTCGCCAGCAATTTGCCCTCGGGTTCGGAGGTATAGCCGTACTTAAAAAACTTGGAATAACGCCCGGAATTATCCACATAAATGAGGATTATCCGGCTTTCGCCCCATTAGCGCAAGTAGTAGAAATGCTAAAAGAAGGAGAAAAATTTGAAAACGCAATTGAAAAAGTAAGAAAAATAACTTTATTCACTACTCACACACCTTTGAGAGCAGCAGTGAATACATATCCATTCCACATGATAGAAGAACATCTCACTTTTTTAAAAGATTACGGAGTAAATATGAAATGTATTTTTGATCTTGGAGTAAATCCTCTGAACCCATCAGAAGGTTTTAATACAACTTTGATGTCTATGCGACTTTCAAGATTCACAAACGCCGTAAGCAGAAAACATATGGAAACAACAAAAAAAATCTGGGGACCAATTTTAGATGTGATAGCAGAAAAAGAAAAAAGAAAAATAGAAATAGATTATGTCACAAACGGAGTGCACATACCATCATGGCTATGTGCGTTTATAAGGAAATTGCTTGATAAATACCTGAGCCCATNTTGGATTGAAATGCAAGACGAGGATAAAATATGGAAACTTGTAGATGAAATTCCAGATGAAGAACTCTGGCAAGCTCATCAGGAAAACAAAGAAATTTTGATAAGCCACATACTAGACCGAGCAAAAGAAAGTTGGCTAAAAGATAAATCAGAACCAACAGTAATAATAGCAGAAGGTGTTTTTCTTGATCCGGATGTCCTTACAATATGCTATGCAAGAAGAATGACAGGATACAAAAGACCATCCCTTATTTTCCATGATCCGGAAAGGCTCAAAAGGATTCTAACAAACAAAAAAACTCCGGTTCAGCTGATCTTTGCAGGAAAAGCTCATCCAGCAGATATAGAAGGGAAAAAAGCAATTCAGACAATTTTTAATTTCGCAAAAAACCCAGATTTTGAGGGAAACATAGCTTATGTTGAAGACTACGACGAAGAATTAGCTCATTACCTTGTAAGAGGAGTTGATGTTTGGCTTAATAATCCTATCCCTCCGCTTGAAGCAAGTGGAACNAGCGGAATGAAAGCAAGCATAAACGGTGTCCTACATCTTTCTGTATTAGATGGATGGTGGATTGAAGGATATAACGGAGAAAACGGATGGAAAATAGGGGACGAAGAAGATGCGAATTTACCACCAGAAGAAAGAGATAGAAAACATGCAGAAGAAATCTACAATATAATAGAAAACGAAATTATTCCGCTCTACTATGAAAGGAACGAAAAAGGAGTTCCTGTAAAGTGGGTAAAAAAGATGAAAGAAGCAATAAAATCTGTTGCTCCAAAATTTTCAACAAGAAGAATGCTCAAAGAATACATAGAAAAATTTTATTCGAAAATGATGAAGTAAAAAAAGAGAATAATAAGAACACAGTTATATTTGAAAATTAGCAAATTTTGAAAATAACATTATATGACTCGGCAGAAAAAAATATTTTTACTTTTCTGGTGGCATATGCATCAACCTCTTTACAAAAATCCTCAGAACTCAGAATACGAACTTCCTTGGACACTTATTCATTCAATAAAAGATTATTTTGATGTTCCGGATTGGGCAGAAAAATTTGAATTCAAAATGACCTTCAATATTACCCCGGTACTTTTAGACCAAATTCAGGAGTATTCAGATACAAAAAAAATAAAATGCAAACTTTTACAAATCATAAAAAGAAGAGAAAACACAAAAGAAGAAGATGAATTTGTAAAAAGATTAGTAAAAATAATAACACCCTACCCTAAATCCAGATTTTCCTATGCAGAAAAAACTCGAGACCTTGCATTAAATTACCTGATTTCCTGGTGCGGAGAAAATCTCAAAAATTCCGAAATAGTAAAAAATCTCTCCGAAAAAAAATCCAATTATTCAGATGACGAAGTCGAATCTTTTATTTTAGAAATAGAAAAACACATAAAAAACATAATTCCAAAATACAAAAAACTCAAAGAAGAAAAAATAATATCAGTCTCAATTTCTCCCTATTACCATCCTATAACTCCGCTGCTTTTTGATATTGAAGCGGCAAAAGAAGGAGAAATTACTGAAATTCCAAATGTTGATAGGTTTTTGTTTTATGAAGACGCAAAAGAGCAAATAAATAAAGCAAAACAGAAATTTGAAAAAATTTTTGGAGAGCTCCCCTCAAGTATGTGGCCATCGGAGGGAGCAGTTAGCGAAAAAATGTTAGAAGAAATCTCTGATATAAAATTCATCGCAACAGACGAAAAAATACTTTTCAAATCACGAGAAGAAAAAAGAAAAGATAAAATATATTGCAGGTTTCTATTTAAAGATAAGATTTTTGTTGTTTTCAGGGATACAGAATTGAGCGATCTCATCAGTTTCTCTTATCACAGCTGGGACCAAAAATCAGCAGTTCAAGATTTTATTTTACGCCTGAAAGGAATATACGATAGCGTTGATTTTTCTCCACTTGTAAGCATTATTTTAGATGGTGAAAACTGCTGGGAATACTATCCAGAAAACGGGAAAATTTTTATGGAAAATCTTCTTTCAGAAATTAAAAAACAAGATTGGATAGAACCCGTAAAAATAGAAGATATTATTGAACTTGAAGGAAATCCTATAATCTTCATAGATAAAATAAAAGCAGGTTCATGGATAGACGGAAAATTCTCAAAGTGGATAGGAACGAAAGAAAAAAATTCCTATTGGGAAAAGTTAGCCCAAGCAAGGAAAATAAAAGGTATGTCAGAAAAAATACTTGTAGCAGAGGGTAGCGATTGGTTCTGGTGGCAAGGAGAAAACCCCCACCAGATTGAATTTCTTGAAGTATTTGACAAACTATTCAACCTTTATATTTCGTCAGATTAGTTCCTATCATTTGATTTGAGTTCTTGAATTTTTGATAAAGCTAATTTCAAAAACCTTTCCTCATCTTCTTTTGTTTTAACCCTTAAAATCTTTTCCTCTGCAAGCTTTAAAACTAACTGAAATGCATACTTTTCCAACTCTTTCTTTTTCTCCTGAACCCTCATCTCAATTATTCTATTAATTTCTTCAACTTTACTTTTAGAATACATTTCTGCACTTTTTCTTATCCTTTCACATTCCTTTTCCGTCAGCTCCTCTATTTCACTCTTTATTTTCTCTTTTTCTTGTTCTGCTGATTTCCTTTTTTCCAAAGCTTTGTTATAAATTTGCCTTGCTTCCTCTAATCTCTTCTTTGATGATTCAAGCTCACTCAACATTTCAGACTTACTTCTCTCCACAGAATCCTTCAACTTTGGGAAGACAAACTTTAAAAGTATAAAGACATAAAAAATAAAGTTTATTGATGTAAAAACTAATGTCTTTATGAACTCTCCACCTCCATGTTCTTCCATAATCTTTTTAACCTCCCCTCTCTTTTCTTTTCTTTTTTTTTACATTGTTTCAGTTTAAACTTTCCTTCCTAAAACCTTTTCCAAAAGATTCTGAGAAATTTCATCAACTATTTTAGGTATTTCGCTCAATACTTTCTTTTCGTACTCTTGGAGTTTTTCAGTTTCCTCTTGGAGCTTCTTTGATGCGTATTCATCAACTTGGGAGATCACCTCAGAAGCTCTTTTACTCTCTTCTTCTACCCTCCTTTTATGCTCGCTCAGTGCCTTATTTCTCGCTTCCTCTAAAATACCTTGATATTCTCTTTCAAGCCTTTCAGCTTCTTTGAGAAATCTTTCTGCCTCTTCGTTATTTTTCTTTACCTCCTCAAAATACCCGGCAACTTCATTCAAAATCGGTTTTATAACAAAATTTGAGAGAATAAAATATACCAAGATAAAAATAAAAAAGCTAAATACAAAAGTTAAGTCAGGTTGGAGCATAACACTATTTTTTTCCAGAAAAAAACAATTTCGTTAAAATCAAAAAAATTTTTGCTCAAAGGTTCAAATTAAAAGAAAAGGTTCAAATTAAAAGAACATAAACGAAGTCTAAAAACAAAATCAGCAAAAACCGAAATCTTGAAATAAAATATATAAAATAAAAGGAGTGAATGGGGGAAAACAATGTAAATCCATCTTTTGAGACCTCCGAATTAGATTTAAGCTACAAAGAAACAGCAAAATATCTTTTTAGCTTCATAAAAAAACATATAAAAAGCTATGTGAAAGGTATATCAGCCACCGTAGCATCTGCCTTTTTTTCCGCAATAACTCCAATTTTTGTGAAAGAAGGAATAGAAGCTCTTGAAAAAGGCACAACAAAAGATTTTATTGTTCTTGTAGGATTAGCAATAACNTCATTTGGAATAATAAGAAGCGCACTCCTTTATATAGGAAGATTGTTAATAATAAGAGCAGGAAGACTTGTTGAGAAAGACGTAAGAGATGATATTTTCAAATCTACCCTACCAATAAAAACAGAGTTCTTTGATAAAGAAGGAACAGGAAAAATAAGTTCAGTANTAATAAACGACATAGAAAACATAAGAATGATGCTCGGATTTGGTGGAATGATAATCTCTCACATAATGCCTGTATTTATAATGAGCGTCATAGGAGAGTTTCTCATAAATCCAAAACTTACTTTGATATCTCTCATACCACTTTTTAGCATAACATTTATNGTAATTTTTTTCCAGAAGAGAATTTTCATAATATCAGAGAAAGTACAAGATAAGCTATCTGAAATATCAGATTTCAGCCAAGAAAAAATATCTTCAATAAGAATAATAAAGAGCTTTTCAATAGAAGATGAAATCCAANAGAAATTTAAAGAGAAAACGGAAGATTACATGAAAACAAATTTAAAACTTGCAAAAGAGAGAGGAAAATTTGATGTGCTATCTTTCCTACTTGCAGAACTATCTTTACTTTTTGTTGTAATATTTGGAGGAAAAATGGTGATAGATAACGAAATACCAAAATCTACCCTTGCGGGTTTCATAGCATACCAAATAATGCTAATATGGCCAGCTATGGCTATGGGGTACCTCGTGGTGATAATTCAAAGAGGTTTTGCATCTTTGTGGAGAGTTCAA
Organism: Candidatus Calescibacterium nevadense OTU 1; assembly: GCA_000494225.1. GTDB lineage: Bacteria > Calescibacteriota > Calescibacteriia > Calescibacteriales > Calescibacteriaceae > Calescibacterium > Calescibacterium nevadense. The sequence continues at coordinate 90,101 of AWOA01000002.1, read as the reverse complement.
AAACTAAAATATCAAGAAAAAGAACAAGATATAGAAAATCTGCTTGATATTATATCAGTATCAGACGATAATGGGAAAAGTCCAATTTTACCGCAAACTTGGCTTACTAAAACAGAGTCAGCATATCACAATTCAAATTCAAAATATGACATTGAAATAAAACGATTAAATTACGGTATCTTAAAAGATATAAACTTGAAAATACCAGAAGGCCAAAAAATAGGTATAGTTGGGAAAACAGGCTCTGGCAAAACAACATTGCTCCAACTTATAATGAAACTTTATATTCCACCAAAAGGGACAATATTCATAGGCGGAGAAGATATATGTGAAAAATCAACTTATGAGATAAGAAAGATAGTATCAGCTGTGTTTCAAGAAAATTTCTTTTTTTCCGGAACAATAAAAGAGAATGTAATTTTAGGGAAAGGAGATTTTCCAACCTTGGAAGTAAATGGAGAATACGATGAGAAGGAATACCAAAGCGGAACCGAGACCAAAATAGACGTAGATGAAATAAAAAAAGAGGTTGAAATGTATCTCAAAATAGCNAACTTTGATTTTTTATCTTTTCCAAAAGGAATAGAGGAAATAATAGGAGAGAAAGGCNTAAAGTTATCTGGTGGTCAGAAGGAAAGACTCGCACTTGCGCGGGCTTTAATCAAAAACCCNAAAATATTGATTTTAGACGATGCATTCGCAAATATTGATACAAAAACAGAAGAAGAAATAATCAAATCTCTCCTCAAATTCGTAGAAGAAAAAAATATGACTTTGATTTTTGCAACCCACAGAGTAAAAAATCTTCTCAATTTTAATTTTGATACGATCTTAGAAATTGATAGAGGGCAAATTATAAATCTTGATACTCCTTCAAACCTTCTCAAAAAGAAAAATTCAATTTTCTCAAGCTTTTATAAAAAAGAAATTGAAAACTCCGAAATACTATGGAGAAAACTAATATGAGCAAGGTAAATAATAAAATAGCAAATCTGACAAAAAGGAGCGAGTTAGAATTTATTTTGAAATTTTTCTCTTATCTTACAAGATATAAATTTACCCTTTTTTTATCAATAGCTTTTCTCGTTGGCGGTATAATATCTGAAATTTCAATCCCAGCACTCCTTAAAAGATCTGTTGATTTAGCGATAGAATCAAAAAATATTGGGAAACTCTTTGTTTTTTCGTCAGCTATATTAGCTGCCATAATAATCTCGTCTCTGAACCACTATTTTCTGATTTACTTTACAAACAAGATTGGACAAAATGTGATAAAAGATATAAGGGATCAACTTTTCGGTCATATCTTAAGGCTTCCTCTTTCTTACTTTGATAAAAATCAAAGTGGTAGGATTGTAATAAGAATAACTAATGATGTTGAAAATCTTACAGAACTTTTCATTTCAGGACTTATAACCTTTGCCGCAGATATACTTTTGATAATAGGAATTTCGGTAATTCTCTTTTTCCTTGATGTAAGACTTGCACTCATTACACTTTCAGTTTTTCCAGCTATGATAGCTATAACTTTATTTTTCAGAAAGAAGGCGAGAGAAATTTATCTTAACATAAGAAGAAAAATAGCTCGACTTAACTCTTTTATAAGCGAAAGTATAATTGGAATAAAAACCGTAAAAATACTACCCGCTTACATTTTCTCATTCAAAAGATTCAGAAAACTTAACAAAGATTATTCAGATGAAACAGAAAAAGCAATATTTCTGTTCTCTTTCTTCTTCTCTTCAATAATTTTTTTCTCCGCAATAGCTCTGGGAAGTGTGATGGGGTTTGGAGGTATAAAGATTCTACAAAATGAGCTTTCTTTCGGGACATTTATTGCATTCTGGTATGCAGTAAATAAGCTTTTTGATCCAATATGGGATTTCAGTGAAAAGTACAACATAGTCCAAACCGCAATCGCAGCATCTCAAAGAATATTCAAAATACTTGAAACCGAAACAGAAGAATATGAACCACAAAAAACAAAAGTAAATAAAAAGATTGAAAGAGGAGAAATTCAATTTGAGAATGTAAGCTTCTCATACGATGGAGAAAAAATAGTTTTAGATTCCGCATCTTTTAAAATAAATCCGGGCGAAAATGTAGCAATAGTCGGACTTACCGGTGCAGGTAAAACAACAATTGCAAACCTCATCTTACGAATGTACAAACCACAAAAAGGTCAAATCTTAATAGATAGTGAAAACATAGAAAACTACTCCCTAAAAGAAATAAGAAGAAAAATAGCAATAGTACATCAGGATATTTTTATTTTTTCAAGAAAAGTAATAGAGAACATAACCTTTGGACATAAAAATCAGGAGAAAATAGAGAAAATAACAGATATTCTGAACGAACTCGGAATAGAAATTGACCTTGAAAAAGAGGTAGGAGATGACGGAGCAGGATTATCATCGGGCGAAAAGCAGATAATATCTATTTTGAGGGCCTTTTACTTTGATCCAAAGGTAATAATATTTGATGAAGCAACAGCATTCATAGATCCCGGAACAGAAGAGAAAATACTCAAACTACTTGAAAAAATAGCACATGGCAAAACACTAATAAAAATAGCCCATAGGCCATCTACCATAAGATGGTCAGAAAAAATAATTCTTGTAAGAGATGGAAAAACATATGAGCTACAAAATCCCATCATAATGCCCCAAAATCAAATAACAACAAAAAAAGANATAACAGCAAAAATAGGAGACTAAAAAGAAAGAAAAGAATAAGNGAAGATAAAAGTGAAAAATAATTCAAANATAATAAAAATAAGGTTAAGATAAAAACAAAGTTAATCTAAAATCTAAAATTAAAAATATGTTTCCTTATATAACTATTGGCGATGTAAAACTTCCAATTTTCTCCTTTGGTCTTTCAATATCAGCAATAATCTTTCTTTTTTTGTGTGTAAAATCTACAAAAGAAAGAGGGTTGGGAGAAGAGGTTGGAGGTGAAATCGCCACAATTATACTATTCGTTATAGTTTTTTTCTCAAAAATTCCTCTGGGTATAATATATGGTTGGAAGTTTCAAGATTTTTTCAAATTTTGGGAAACAGGACATACTCTTTTTGGTGGGCTACTTTTGGGAGTTTTTGCCACTTTAATTTATTCATCGATAAGAAAAATAAGTTTTATAGAACTTCTCGTTGCACTATCTTATCCTTCATTCTTTGCGCTCGCTTCATATAGAGTTTTTGTTTGCTTTCTTTCAGGATGTTGCTACGGTTTCCCATCTCAAAAATTTGGAATTACTTTCCACCCAGAATCCTATGCTGGAAGAACATTGGGAGGAGCTGTAAAACTTTTTCCTTCGCAACTCGTAGAAGCTTTACTATTTATTGTATTCGGTTCTATAATTTACATAAAAAGAAAAAAAATGCCACCAGAAAAGCTAATTCAAACTTACCTTCTTCTGCTCACAATTCAAAGACTTATTGCAGAACTTATAAGAAGAGACATAAAGGAAACTTTCTTCAAAGTTGAAGGGTTCGGAATAAGTTTCTGGGCAATCCTATCAATCTCTCTGTTTTTAGCAACATCTTTATTTTTCAATATTTTGAAACCATACTTTGAAGAGTTAAAAAAAATAACAAAATATTTTCTCATCTTAGCATCAACCACAGCATTTCTATCGTCAAGCATAATAAACTGCTCCCAAAACGATAAGAAAAACAAAAATAATTCAGAAGTAGAAACAATAGAAATTCTGAGAACATCTTATACATTTACCTTTTCTACAATTTTCATCTCTTATATTTTCTTCAAAATTCAGCAATTTATCAAATATTGCGTCTTCGAAGAAGAAGATACTCAAAAAATAAAAATAAATTGCACGTTTGATTTCAGGGCTATTTCATTAAGCAGAGGTTCAGCAAAAGGAGAATGCGACTTCTCATCTGATAAAGATAAAGCAATTTTTAAAAATTGTAATATTGAAATTAGAGGACAAGATATAAATCAGTCTTTCTGGGCAAAAATATACGGGAACATAGAAATAGTTGGATTTAGCGCATTCATTGAATCAATAGTATTCGAGACTTTTAGTTCTATATCNTCTTTCAGAANTGAAATAAATAATACTCACTCAAAAATATTTCAAATTGAAGGAGANGCTGTAAGATACTTTGAAATAAAGGGGGAAGGAAAAATAGGCGAAGATAAAATTTATGCTGAAAGGATAATAGCAAAAGACGAAGGTAGCGGGAATATAAGTATAATTCCACAAGGCAATTTTGAAATTTCAGGCTGTAAAAACTTAAAACTAAACATCTACTCAGAAGAATATGTTTTTTTTGACCAGTCAGGATGTCCAATTTCAGGTAAAGTAAAAGTTGGAGGGAATGAGATTATATTTTCCACCTTATCTGATTGCCCAGAAGAGAAAAAAGCTTGCCCGTTTATAGTATTTTGATTTTTTCTGAAACAATTATCTTTAAAAACTAAATTTCTTTTAAAAACCATTTTTAAATATTTAAATAACCGTTTTTAATCAAAACAGAATTTATAGATAAGTCAAGAAAAAATAAATAAGTTATTTATGTGTTTAATTCCGAAAAAAGACACGTTTATCTTGATTACAACGCAACAACTCCTCTGAGAGAAGAAGTAGCAGAAGAAGTTATAAAGGTTTTAAATGTAGGAAACCCGTCATCCCCTCATTGGTCAGGAAGGGAAGCAAGAGCACTACTTGATTCTGCAAGAGAAAAAGTAGCAAAAATACTCGGAGTGGAAACTCACGAAATAATTTTTAACTCCGGGGCAACGGAAGGGAATAATACAGTTATAAAAGGCGTAGCTTTTTTGGAAATGAAAAAAAATAGAACTCCATTTTTCATAACAACTTCAATTGAACACAGCTCAGTTTTAAGACCCATTGATTTTGTAAAAGAGCTCGGAGCAAAAGTAGAATTTGTGAAAGTAGATAGATACGGTATCCCAGATCCAGATGATTTCAGAAAAATAATAAAGAAAAATGGGAAACCATCTTTGATATCAATCATGTATGTGAACAACGAAACAGGAGTTATTTTACCGTTAAAAGAGATAGTAAAANNAGCAAAGGAATATGATGTTCTTGTACATTCAGATATAGTCCAGGCGGTAGGGAAAATAGAAATAAACTTAAGAGAACTTGGAGTTGATTTTGCAACCTTTTCAGCTCACAAAATATACGGTCCAAAAGGGGCGGGAGTACTTTACGTAAAAAAAGGTACGCCGTTAGATCCGCTATTACATGGGGGCAAGCAAGAAGACGGATTGCGAGCGGGGACTCAAAATGTCACAGGAGCAGTAGGGCTTGCAAAAGCACTTGAACTATGCACAAAAGAGCTAAAAAAAGAGACCAGAAGGTTAAGAAAAATACAACAGCTATTTGAAAGTTTAGTTCTTGAAATAGAAGATACGAAAATAAACGGTCATCCAGAATTCAGAGTCCCTACAACTTCAAATATTCTCTTCAAAGGAGTTGAAGGAGAAACTTTGCTCATATCACTTGATCTTGAAGGGATTGCAGTTTCTATGGGGTCGGCTTGTTTGGCAGAATCAAAAACTCCATCGCATGTCCTTATAGCTATGGGGCTGACAGAAGAAGAAGCTAAGAGCTCGATAAGATTTTCATTCGGCATATACACACAAGAAGAAGATATATACTACACAGCAGAAAAACTAAAAGAGATTATAAAAAAACTAAGAGAATAAGAATTATTTAAAAAGAAGAAAATGGGAATTATTCAACAAGAAAATCCACAAAAGAGAAAAACATTAAAAGAAAAAGCAAAAAGGAATAAGAAAGAAGTAAAAGTGAAAAAAAGTGAAAAAAATCAAAAAACAAATCTGAAAATATTTTTAAAATCTACCCTATGAAGGAAATAAAAATAAAAAGTTTTGACGGCACTACCCTTACAGTTTACGATACGGAAACTGGTTCAGTAAATGCAGTTTTATCTAATGGTCTTGGAGGGGATATAAGAGCTTGGAGCCCAATTATAGATCACTTCAAAGAAAAGCTAAGATTCATTTCATGGGATTACAGAGGCTTATATAAAAGTGAAAAACCGAAGAGTGGATTTTACTCAATAAATCACCACGCAAAAGATCTTGAAACTATATTGGCAAGTCTTAACATACAAAAAGCAGTATTTTTTGGATGGAGCATGGGGGTTCAAGTAAATTTTGAGTTCTATAAAATGCATCCGGAGAAATTTTCAGCTCTAATTCAAATAAATGGAGTATCTGGAAAACCTTTTAGGAAAGCATTTCATGGGAGATTTCCCGATTTGTTCTGGAAAATTTTCTTTCTATTTATGCAAGACGGTATGAGATGTTTTTTCCCTCTGGCAAGGGTACTCGCAAAGAAAAGCATTCTTCTTAAAATTGCCTCAAGACTTGGGTTATTCACACTGAGCGAATATAAAGATGTGGCAAAAGAGTTAGTTTTATCGTGGCTCAATCTTGATATGAAAGAATATGTGAAAAATTTTTCAGAACTTGGGAAACACGACAGAGAAGATGTTCTCGAAAAAATTCAGGTTCCAACACTTATAATATACGGGACGCGCGATCTTTTTACACCAGCAGAATTTGCTATAAAAATGGCTGAAAAAATAAAGAATGCAGAAATTTTTTCAGTAGAAAACGGCTCTCACTACACCCCCCTCGAATTCCCAAACAAAGTAAATTACGCAATAGAAAATTTTCTCCGAAAAAACAGTATAATATAATTAAAGAAATGGAAATTTTCGGGACAGATGGGATAAGATTTCTTGTATCAAAAAATTCACAGGGAGAGGAGTTAAAATATTCTCCTGAACTTATTTTTAAAATAGCAAAAGCTACAAGCCGCGTTATAGAAAAGGGAAATTATGTGGTTGTTTGGGATACACGAAAATCATCTTTACCTATAGTTTCAATATTCTCAGGAGTTTTAGTATCACAAAACTTTAACGTAGGACTTGCAGGAATATTACCTACTCCTGCCGCATCACTGATATGCAGAACTCTCAAATACAATGGAGCATTCTCCATCTCAGCTTCCCATAATCCTCCAGAATTTAACGGAATAAAGTTCTTCAATAATGAAGGCTTGAAATTAGACCAAAAGACGGAAAAGGAAATAGAAAAATTTTTTCTTGAATTGGAAAATGAAAAAAGAAACGAAGCTGAAAATTCATATCAGATCGGACAACTCCATCAAGATTATGAATTTTATAAAAGCATATACAAAAGCTTCATCTTAAATCTTTTTCCAAAGAATATGTTGAAAGGTCTGAATATAGTTTTAGATTGCTCAAATGGCTCAACTTCAAATGTAGCCCCAGAGATCTTCGGGGAACTCGGAGCAAAAGTAAAAACCATAGGAGCAAACCCTGACGGAGAAAATATAAATTTAGGCTCTGGAACCGAAAATCCTCAAAATGCTTTATCAGAAGATGGCGATTTCAAAATAATATTTGACGGAGATGGAGATAGAGTGCTCATAGGAGATTCAAAAGGTAATCTATATGATGGAGATCACCTTATTTCAATTTTAGCTAAATCTATGATGGAAAAAGGAGAAATAAGATGGGGAATTGTTGGTACAATACTATCTAACATGGCGTTAGAAAAATTCGCAAAAGAAAATAAATTAAATTTTGCAAGAGTTGATGTGGGAGATAGAAATATAGCTTATAAAATGAAGGAAGTAGGAGCTAATCTTGGCGGAGAAGAGTCAGGGCACATAATACTTTATGACATAGTTCCAACGGGAGATGGAATAATATCTGCTCTGAAAGTCTTTGAATATGTTATAAAAAAGGAGAAAGATTTGAAAGAGTTAGCAATAGAAAAATTCTATCAAGCAAAAGGGAAAATAAAAATCTCAAAAAAGAAAGATTTGAAATCAGAAGAATTTAGAAATGTTTGGAAGATAAAGGAAGAAGTTGAGAAATCAGGGGGGCGAGTTGTTGTGAGATACTCTGGGACAGAACCTGTAATAAGAGTTATGGTAGAACACGAGAACAAAGGAAAAGCCGACGAAATAAAAGATAAAATTGAAGAGGAGTTAAAAAGAATATTCACCAACAACGAGCAAAGCAAATAGTAAAGAATACAAAACCAAAAAATAAAGTAAAAAAAGAAGAAAAGCAGTATATAATCAAAACAAAATTTCCAAAACTTATATAAACAATTAAAAACTTATATTATAAACAATTACAAAAATACTAAGAAATCTGAAAAAGCCATGACCGGAAAGAAAAAAGAGAAAAAAATAAGAGAGAAAGAATACAAAAAAACAGTAAAGATAGAGGATGAAAGACCAGTCACAGCCATATCATACGATAAAGATCAAGCAAAAATAACCATTATAGGAGTTCCGGATCGTCCCGGAATAGCAGCTGCAATTTTCACACCTCTTGGTGAAGCTGGAATAAGTGTAGATATGATAGTTCAAAATGTCTCATCGGAGGGGCTTACAGATATAACTTTCACAGTAAAGAGAAAACAATTAAAAAAAGCATTAGATACAATTCAGGAAGTTGCCAAGAAAATGGGTTTCAAAGAAGTAAAATACGATGATACAATAGCAAAAGTATCAATAGTAGGAACAGGAATGAGGGATAGACCTGGAATAGCAGCAAAAATGTTTTCAACCCTTGCAAAAGCAGGAATAAATATAGAGATGATCTCAACGTCTGAAATAAAAATATCTTGCGTTATAAGAGAAAAATATGTTGAGCTAGCCGTAAGAGAGCTGCACTCTGCTTTTGAACTTTCATAATTTTCCATATAATCCCATACTTCACTNCAAAAAATAAAAAATTGTGAAAAAATAAAATTACAAAAACCTATTTTTATCATTATAAAATATGGCAAGAATTACGATAGAGGACTGCCTTGAAAAAGTTCCAAACAAATTTATCCTTGTAAGAATGGCAATTCTGAGAGCTCATCAAATTATGAAAGGAGCAAGACCTCTCATAGACAACATAGAAGAAAACAGGGAGATAGTAGTTGCTTTGAGGGAAATTGCAGCGAACAAAGTAAAATACAAAAAGGTAACAGAAGAAGAGAGAAGAAGAACAGGGGAAGAAAATATATTGTAAAATGTAAAATTAAAAATAGCTTCAAAATTAGAAGAAACAAATTTGAAATTTGAGAATTCTTTCTGACATATTCAAAGCAATTTTAACTATATTTTTTGTGCTAACAAGCATTTTTTTTATTATTGAGGCTATCCCGGGTGATCCGGCAGAACTACTCGGAGGTGAAAGAGCGTCCCGAGAAGAGATAGAGAAAATAAGGAAAGAGTTCGGCCTTGACAAACCTTTACTTGAAAGATACAAAAACACTCTGCTATCAGCGATAAAATTTGATTTTGGCCACTCTTTTTACACAAAGCAGAAGGTAAGAGATATTATAATTCCGAGATTGAAAAATACATTTTTGCTCGCAATAACAACACTTGTGATAACTTTTTTTCTTGCAAACCTTATATTCATACTTTACATTTTATTCAAAAAATGGGNAGACGCAATNACAATCTTATCAACAATAGTATGGTCTATACCTAACTTCTGGCTTGGAGTAATATTTATAATCCTATTTTCCGTAAAGCTCAGACTTTTGCCAGTATCTGGATTTGAAAACCCAAAATCCCTAATTTTACCTTCCTTGACTCTCAGCATATCATTATCTATTGTTCTCGGGAGATTTTTGAAAAACCTCTCAGAAGACTTTATAAAATCTGATGCTTTCTTATTTATTAGGTCAAAAGGTGTAGGTTTTATGAGAGAACTTTTACATATAACAAAAGCCATATCAGCAGGAATAATAACAGTTATCGGGCTTCAAGCTGGAGTTCTGCTCTCCGGAACAGTTATAACCGAAACAGTTTTTTCATTCCCAGGAATAGGCTCTCTTACAGTTCAGGCTGTCCTTTCACGAGATCTTCCCTTACTTTACGGATGTGTATTTTCAATATCTTCAATATGGGTTTTAGTAAATTTTGTTGCAGATAAATTAGCTCAAATTTTTGACCCAAGACTCAAAGGTTAAAACCTTTTCAAAAACGAAAAACTTTTTCATGAACGAAAAAAGCAAACAAAACCCATCTCAAACTATTTAACACAAATGAACTCCATATAAATCTCATCAAATCCTCCAACCCAATAACACCATAATTTAGCACACAAAAGTGGATTTAAATTAGCAAAGAAACTTATAAACTTATCAATGAACTCCAGAGTAAAAAAAGTAAGTCTTGATAGATGCTGTTTTCTTAAATACTTCTGTCCCAACCAATTCAACCTAAGTTTCTTAAGTTTGAACTCCTTCCCATAAAAATACTGGGGATACTTTGGATCAAAATAATATGGGAAAGTGACATCAAATCCAGCTTTATGCTCTGGATGAGAAAATCCTCTACTACAATGGGGCACAGCAATTTTCAACTCTTCACCATTTTTCAATATTCTATGTAATTCAAACATAGCGTCAAATGGAGAATTCAAATGTTCCAAAACATGAAAAGCTTCCACAATGTCAAAGGTATTATCTTTAAAAGGATAAGGAAATTTATTCAGATCAACTACGAGATCGGGATTAACTTCTTTCCTTAGATCTACATTTATATAGCCATCCTTCTTAAAAGAACCACAACCTAAATTTAACTTCATAATTACGTTGCTCCTTTCCTCACTCATAGAATATATAGGAAATTCACTTTTTTATTTACCTTACCCATCTTTCAAACCAGTATGATAATGAAAATAAAGCGAAAATCTTTCTTGAATTGTTCTTTCTTGAATTTATATGATCGCTGAACTCCTTGGAAACAAAATCAAAAAAAGAAGGAGATACTACTCCAAATCTTCTTAGGTATTTTTCAAGCTCAAAAACTTTTTCCAAAAACAATTTTTCCTTTTTCTTTATCCAGAAACTTATTGGAACAGCAAATCCCTGCTTCCCTCTTTTCAATATTCTCTTTGGCAAATCATTCTTCATAATATCTCTAAGTATAAATTTTAATCCATCAGGAGTATAAATTAGCGGTTTTATCTTATCTTTAAACCTTAAAGAAAAGCATAAGTTGGCAATTTCTTTTGTAAGGAAAGGCGTTCTAACCTCAAGAGAGCAAAAAGAAGAAGCTCTATCTGTTTTAAATAAAATGTCATCTTGAAGGTAAAGCTTTAAATCAAGATACATAGGCAATGAAAAAAAATCAATATCTTTCTCCATAGCCTCTTTGTAGTATCTTAAAGTATCTTCAAAGACAAAATCTTGCCCCCCATCTAAATTCAAAATATTGGGTATTTCTGAGGGAGAAAAATATCTCATCCAGAAGCAATGTCTTTGTGGCAGGTTAAAATCAAATCCAGAGAAGAATCTTTTTAGCTTGAAATCAAGGCTGAAATAATCAAAAGATGAAGGCAAAGATTCAACAAGATTTACTATAAAATCTTTCATCCTTCTCCACTTTAAAACTCTCTTCAAAAGCTCTGCAAGTACGTGAGAAATATAGGTAGGATATCCTCCGAACAGCTCATCACCTCCATCTCCTGATAGTGCAACTTTAACTTTTTGTCTCGTAAGTTTGCTTAGGAGATATGTAGGTATTATTGAAGAATCTGCAAAAGGCTCATCAAGTTTTGAAAAAATTTCTGGGACAACTTCAAGCATATCATCTTCGCTCATTCTATATTCTGTGTGGTCTGTTCCAAAGAAAGATGAAATTTCTCTTGCAAAGCTTGACTCATCGTAAGAGCTTTCATAAAAAGATATGGAAAAAGTTTTAGGTTTTATGAACTTTGAAGCTATGGCTACTACCGAAGATGAATCAATTCCACCGGAAAGGAATATCCCCAACGGAACATCTGCTATAAGTCTCCTTTTCACAGAAACACGAAGATTTTCTTTGATTTTCTGATTTATATCTTGAATTCCATAATAATCTCTTGCTTTTATTTTTTTTACCTGAAAATACTCTCTTATTTTAATATCCCAATTTTTTAAGTCAAAAATAAGGTAGTGCCCAGCTGGTATTTTTTTTATTTTATAAAAAGGAGAGTGTGGAGACGGGATAAAACCATAGAAAAGATATTTTGCGATAGCATAAAAATCTGGTTCAGAGGAAAAATCAGCCAACGAGATTATAACTTTGGGTTCTGATGCAAAAATAAATTGACTTTGAGATAATGAATAGTAAAGAGGTTTTTCGCCAAATGGATCCCTTGCCAAAAACAAAATATTTTTCTTTGAGTCATAAAGAGCAATAGCGAACATCCCATCAAAATAATCAAGCATGTTCTCCCGGTATTCTTCCCACATATGCGGTATAATTTCTGTGTCTGAATTCGTACGTAACGCATGCTTTGACTCCAATCTCTTCCTTATTTCAAGGAAGTTATAAATTTCACCATTAAATACAACAACAACATTACCATCTTCTGAGCTCATAGGTTGCCTCCCTCCCTGAATATCTATTATGCTAAGTCTATTTATTCCTAAAAGAACTTTCTTTTGAGTTTCACGATCAAGCTTTACAAAAAATCCTGTATCGTCTGGACCACGGTATGATATAAAGCTCAAAGCTTTCAAGAAAGCTTCATCAGAAACAGATGAAGAAACAATCCCTGCTATCCCACACACAATTTAACTTTTAATAACAGAAACTCAATTTTCCAAATTCTGCTTATATTATTTTTCTTCCACAATTCTGAATACATAGAATTCACCAATTTTTACCTCCCGCTTGAGATACTTTTCTCCCTGATAATCCTTCTTTCTTACGACATAATCAACTCTATATTTTCTCATCAGACTTTCAAAATACATTTCATCTTGATAGTATCTTAAAGCTACATCTACAAAATCATCCACTGCTTCGTAGATATTCTTATATTTTGAGAATCTAAAATCATTAGGTTCTCCTAAATAGGCTTTTGAAACGAAAGTACTATATGGAGAAATTCCCCAGAAAACGTGATCCCTTTTTGATATATCGTAAATGTAATCTCTAAATTCACTTTCAGAAAAACCAAGTAGTTTTGCTCTTATTAAAAATCTTTCAAAAACTTCTTCATCGGTTTAATCTGAGAAATAGTTGATATTGTTATGAAAAATAAACTTTCTACTCAAAATATGAAACATTAATTCAGATGATGTAGGAAAAAGATCAAATAAAACAAAAAATCCATAAAAATCGTCTGATGTTATAACTGCATTTTCGGGAGCATTGGACTTTATCCAGTCAGCAACTTCTTTAAAATCTTTTACTCTTTTCATGTTCTCTTCAAATTTTTTAACTTTGAAAAAGAATAATGTCCAGTTTATTGTAAACAAAAAGAACATAAGAACACACAATGCATTTATAGCAAAACCAAAAAGATAAGAAATAGTTTTTTTTAATTCCAATTCTTTGAACTTCTGCAATGTCAATCCTATCGCTATTTTTGTGAAGAGTTTAAAAGATACAGTAAAATGCATAGCACCTTGTATGAAGATTTTCAAAATATACTCCGAAAAGAAGAGAAGAAAACCTGAAAAGAAACCAGAAAAAATGAGTAAAAACTTTGCCGAAAACCTTGAATAAAAAATAAAAGAAAAAAAAGATAAAACGAAAAGTAAGATATATTCTTTTGGTATCCCTTTCAAAAATGTAATAAGTGAAATACTTTCCTGAAGCCTTACAAGAAAAGCGGCTCTATAAATTGATTGACCTATAATATTTTTCTGATATAAATTGAAAATTACAGCAGGTAATCCAATAATTATTCCTAAAATCAGTACCTTTGAAATGTTCTTAATCCTATCTTTTCTAAATAAAAATAGATGAAAGTAAATATACCCACCAGAAAGTTAAAGAATAAAATAATAGTCCTAAAAAAATTCCGGGGAGCAAAATATCTTTTCTTTCTACTTTTTGTTGTCTTTCCTCCAAATCAAGAAACTTTACAAGATAAATGAGGAACAGAAGAAAAAAAATAAGAAAAAATGACGGGTTGAAAATCCTCAATGTATTTCCATAAACATTAGTAATAAAATCTGTGTCCCCCGTCCTCCCTGAAAATAATCTGAAAAGGGAGAATATGTTTGAAAAATGAAAGAAGAAAATTATAAGAGAGATTTGCTTTGAAAAAAAGAAGTTCAGAAGCTTCAAAAGTAAATACATATCTAAAAAAACAAAAAGAATACGAAGAACAGGAAAATAGTAAGGCTCGAAAAAATACTTGAATGGATAGATCAAACACAGCAGAGGAACTATAAGTCCCCATCCCTGTTCATAGAAAGGAAATTCACCCCCACAAAATAAAGATTGTGATATCCAAATCGCCTCATCGTAGTGGAAATAGATTGGTTCTTTATGAATTATCAAAAAATATAACGTAGAAAAATTCACAAATATTGCAAAGAATAAAGATAATATGAAATCAGAACTTTTAATAAAAACTTTCTTCCCGAACAAAAAATCGTTCATAGGGATTTATTAATCAAATTATTTCAGTGTTTCTGTGTTTCTTTAGATTCTAAAATCTCTTGAATAAAGTAAGGTTTTCTCCTTTGATCTGATGAAAAATAAACTCTTATTAATATTTCGGCTATAATCCCGGTCATAATAAAATGCAGTCCTGATATCACAAAGAATATAGATATTATGAAAAGTGGATTTCTATGTACCCACACACCCAGAAAATATTTTTGATACAGCACAAAAAGAGAAATTATTATACCAACTAAAATAATAAAAACTCCGATATATCCGAAAAATCTCATAGGTCTTGTTTGAAAAGACAAAAAGAATTTCAAAAATACCATATCCACTATTGTCTTGAAAACCCTTGATAAAAGACCATATTTTGATTTGCCTTTCAATCTTGGTCTGTGATTTACCACTAACTCCCCTACTCTTGCGCCGTAAAAAGAGGCAACAGCTGGGATGAACCTATGCATATCTCCAAAAAGCTCAAGATTTTCAACAATTTCCCTTCTGTATGCTTTCAGTGTGCATCCGTAGTCGTGTAATTTTACTCCTGAAATAATAGATATTATTTTGTTAGCCATATTTGAAAAAAAAACTCTTATGAATTTATCCTTTCTTTCCTTTCTCCAACCAGAAACTATATCAAGATTTTCATTTATGAGCTTATCTAAAAGAGTGGGTATATCTTTCGGATCATTTTGTCTATCTGAATCCATAGTTATTATTATGTGGCCTTTCGCATGATCAAAGCCTGCCCTTATTGCTATTGTTTGTCCAAAATTTTTTTTGAACCTTATAACTTTAACTCTGCTGTCCGAAAATGCTATTTTTTTTTAGAGTTTCATAGCTACCATCGTAAGAACCATCATCAACATATATTATTTCAAAATCAAAATTTTGCATCTTATCTATAACATCAGATATCTCCTCATGCAGTTCTTCAATGTTATCTTTTTCATTATATACTGGAATAACCAGTGAAACCAAAATTCTACCCATCTTACTATCCTCTTTTCCATTCAGCTTATCCATAAATATCCTCTCCTTTTAAGCTCTGAGCATTTTCTAAAAAACTTCTTGATCCCTCTGTTTCCACCAAAAAAATAAGAAAAAAATTAATACTTAAATAAGATTTTTTCAACCAACAGCAATGGCTATTGTTATACACAAATCTCCATCATGAGAGATTGATACAAAAATTTGATGAATACCCTTTCTTAAAGCCTCATCCTTTGTATGACCATAGATACGAACAGAAGGAAAAGGTTTTCTTATTATTTCTATTTCTCTAAAAATTATGGGTCTTTTCATACCTATTGTTTTGAAAACGGCTTCTTTTGCAGAGAATGTGCTCGCAACTCTTTCAAGAAATTTTGCCTCCGAACGCAAGATGTATCTTATCTCCTCATCTGAAAAAACTCTCTTCAAAAATCTCTCACCATGAGTGGAATATACTTTTTCAACACGGCTTATTCTTATTATATCTATTCCTACTCCTTTTACCATCATTTTTCATTCTTCAAGTGGATTTTTTATTTTAGATAAAGTCGATCTCAGAGGTATCTCCAAGACTGAAACAGCTTCAATCACCTTTTTCCAATTTACTCCTGTTTCTATTCCTGAATTTTCAAACATGAAAACTAAATCTTCCGTTGCAACATTACCGGAAGCTCCCGGTGCAAATGGACACCCCCCAAGCCCGCCAGCAGAACTATCAAAAGTTGTAATTCCAAAATCATGAAAAGATATGAATGAATTCAGGAGAGCCATACCATATGTATTGTGGAAATGAAGAGCGATAAGATTATGAGGGATTTTTTTGGTAATGACAGATAGAAGTTGATAAACATCCAACGGAGAAGCCCTACCTACGGTATCCCCTACTGATATTTCATCAACTCCCATTTCAAGCAACCTTTCGCATACATATAGAGTTTTCTCCGGAGAGATTTTTTTCTCATAAGGGCACCAAAAAGCGACTGATACATATCCTCTCACCTCGAATCCCTCTTTTTTTGCGGATTCAACCACAGGTTTTATCATCTCAAAAGATTGCTCAGTTGTACAGTTTATATTTTTCAAATTGAATGTATCAGATGCAGCTGTGAATACAGCAATTTTTTTTGGACGATTTTTCTCAGGTAGATTCATAAGTCTTTCGAAACCTTTCATATTAGGCACAAGAGCTGAAAACTTTACTCCATCTTTGGGTAAAACAGATAGAAAAAGCTGTTCGGTATCCTGCATCTGAGGAACCCACTTCGGAGACACAAAAGAACCAATCTCTATCTCCTGAACCCCAGTATCCATAAGACATTCTATTAATTTCTTTTTCTTTTCAAGAGAAATTATTTCCTTTTCGTTCTGTAATCCATCGCGAGGTGAGACCTCTACTATCTTAATATTTCCTTTCTTGCCTTCTGTCATATCATCAAATTATTCCCTTATTCTGCCTTTGACCCCTCATAAATGAAATTATATCAGTTTAGATAATAGTTTTTAAAATTAAAAATAATCAACTTAAAAATTCAGGTATTCATTAAAGAGATTTTTGAACGAAAATATTTCTTGAAAGTTTTAGATAAAAATTAGATAAAAAATATAGAATAAATAAAAAATATAGAATAATATAATAAATAAATAAAGGGATTATAGAAAAATGGGGCTTACGGACAAAGAATTTAACGATATAATAGAGAAACTTTCAAGAGCATGGAGAAAGAGTTTTTCCGAAACTTTAAGAGACCTATGTACAGAAGCAGGAATAGAATTCAAACTCACATTATCCGCCCAAGAAAAAAAAGAA
The DNA here is from genome assembly GCA_000494225.1 of Candidatus Calescibacterium nevadense OTU 1. Classification (GTDB taxonomy): domain Bacteria; phylum Calescibacteriota; class Calescibacteriia; order Calescibacteriales; family Calescibacteriaceae; genus Calescibacterium; species Calescibacterium nevadense. Next base: position 72,829 of record AWOA01000002.1, on the reverse strand, counting down.
GTCCTGAGAAAACTAATAGAAAAAGATTACAAAAAGTATTTGAACGATGAAGAGTTAGAACAAAAAATAATAGATTGGTTAGAATCGAAAAGAGGTAGAAGGAAAAATGAGTAGGTAAATACAACAACTTTAACTTATTTGACTTTCTTTTTAAAATTAATTCCTTTCTTTTCAAACCATTTTATTACAGCAGGCGGGACAAGATGACTTATATCACCTTCTAACCTTGCTATCTCTTTAACAAGGGAAGAAGAGAAATAAGATACGTGATCTTCGGCCATTATAAACACGGTTTCTATTGAGTTATCAAGCTTTCTATTAGTAAGAGCCATCTGAAATTCGTATTCAAAATCAGAAACAGTTCTCAATCCTCGCAATATAGCATTTGCTCCAACTTCTTTTACAAAATCAATCAAGAGCCCCTCAAATTTTCTCACCTCAACCCTTGGCTCATCTTGGAAAACCTCACGCAAAATTTGAAATCTCTCATCAAACGAAAAAAATGTACTCTTATGAGTATCCTTTGCAACAGCAACTATAATTTTATCAAAAACCAAAAGTCCTCTCCTTACAACACTAACATGACCCAGCGTTATTGGGTCAAAAGTTCCGGGATAAACCGCAATTTTTTCTGTAGTTTTCATATCAGTCAAAAATTTAGAATATTCGTTAAAGTATAATTTTTTCTGAAAACAAACAAGTAAAAATACAAACTGACCTATTATTTTTGAAATTAACCTCAATAACAGATAAAGGAATAAAATGAGAATTTATGAAAGCTGAAAAGAAACCAGCAGGTGGTGGAGCGAAAGAAGTTGTCGCTAAATTCAGACTAAGAATTCCCGCCCAGGAGGCAACACCGGCTCCTCCCATAGGACCGGCTCTGGGTCAGAGGGGAATAAATATAGGAGAATTCTGCAAAAAATTCAACGATGCTTCAAAAAATTTTCCGAAAGGCACCCCAGTTACAGCACACATAACAGTATATAAAGATAGATCATTTGATTTCATAATAAAAACCCCAGTAACATCCGCCCTGATTTTAAAGTATGCAAAGCTTGAAAAAGGGTCAGGGACACCTGGAAAAAAGATAGCAGGAAAAATCACGAAAAAAGATTTAGAAGAGATCGCTAAAATAAAGCTACCTGACCTGAAAGTGAATTCCTTTGATGCTGCTTTGAGAATAATAGAAGGTTCAGCAAAAAGCATGGGTATAGAAGTTGTTGAACAATAAATTGAAACCAAAATAAAAAAATAACAAATCGATTATGCCATTACCAAAAACTCCTCCCATATCAGTTGACACAATAATAGAATATAGAAACGGGATAGTTATCATAGAAAGGCTAAATGAACCTGTAGGGCTTGCTCTACCGGGGGGATTTATTGAAATAGGAGAAAAAGCCGAAGACGCAGCACGAAGAGAGGCAAAAGAAGAAACCGGACTTGATGTGAAAATAAAAGGACTTTTAGGCGTATATTCTGATCCGAAAAGAGATCCGCGAGGGCATGTAGTAACTTTGGTTTTCATCGGGGAAGCAGATAGTTCTCAGGAGCTAAGAGCGGGAGATGACGCAAAAAGAGCCTCCGTTTTTGTCCCAGAAGAAATTCCATTTGATAAACTTGTATTTGACCACTCGCAGATAATAAAAGATTACCTTGAATGGAAAAAAAGCAAAATAAAAAAAGTTTTTGTAAGGTAGCATATTGCAGAAAAGCAAAAAAATAAAATGAGCAGTATTTTTGATTTTCTTGTAATAGGCTCTGGGCTCGCGGGAATTTCATTTGCAATAAGGGCTTCAAAATTTGGAAAAGTCGCTCTAATAACAAAAGATAAACTCATAGAATCAAATAGCCTATATGCGCAAGGAGGAATAGCAGCTTCTCCACTCTCACTACAAGATTCGGTAGAAAAACATGTAGAGGATACACTAAAAGCGGGAGACGGTTTGTGTAATCCCGAAGTTGTCAAGGAAATAATATCAGAATCAAAATCCGCAATAGAGGAACTTATATCTTGGGGAGTAGAGTTTGATAAGGAAAATGGAGAATTCAGTTTGGCAAAAGAAGGTGGTCATTCTGAAAGACGAATTTTGCACAGGGGAGATTACACGGGTCAGGAAATTCAAACAAAATTAATAGAGACTTTACTCAAGAGCAAAAACGTTGAGGTATTTGAAAACCACATGGCAATAGACCTTATAACAAAATTCAAATTTATAGGTAAAAGAGATGGAGTTGAAGATGAATGCTACGGAGCTTATGTTCTCAATAAAAAGACAGGAGATATTGAAATATTTTTTTCTAACTTTGTAATACTTGCAACAGGAGGAGCAGGAAAAGTATATCTTATAACATCAAATCCAGATACGGCGACGGGAGATGGAGTAGCGATGGCAAGAAGAGCAGGAGCGAAAATAGCAAATATGGAGTTCTACCAATTCCATCCCACAGTTTTATATCACCACAAAGAAAAAAATTTTTTGATTTCCGAAGCAGTAAGGGGAGAAGGTGGCATTTTGAGGACAAAAGATGGAGAACCATTTATGAAAAAATATCATCCACTACGAGATCTTGCACCAAGAGATGTTGTAGCAAGAGCAATGGATACAGAACTGAAAAAATCTGGAGCAGAACATGTGTATTTGGACCTCACCCATCTACCAAAAGATTTTATAATAAAAAGATTTCCGAAAATATATCAAAGATGTCTTGAATTAGGAATAGACATAACATCTGAACCAATTCCAGTAGCTCCCGGAGCTCACTTTATGTGCGGTGGAGTTCTAACAGATTCCTATGGAGAAACTACAATATCAAGATTGTTTGCAATAGGAGAGGTTGCTTATACAGGATTTCACGGGGCAAATAGGCTTGCATCAAATTCACTTTTAGAATGTATCTTTATGTCAAAAAGGGCGTTGAAAAAATGTCTTGAATATCCCAAAAAGATTCAAATCCCCAAAGAAGATATACCGCCATGGAAATCAGAAAAAACAATCCCCCAAGATGAAAAAATACTTATATCACATGCGTGGGATGAAATAAGAAGACTTATGTGGAACTATGTCGGTGTCGTGAGGTCTGATAAAAGATTAAATAGAGCTTATGAAAGGCTTTCAATTATAAAACGAGATGTAATGGAAGATTACTGGAAATACTATATTTCGGCAGACCTTATAGAACTTAGGAACATAGCAATTGTCGCAGAACTTATAATTACCTCTGCAATGGCAAGAAAAGAATCACGTGGAACTCATTTTAATATAGATTACCCATTCAAAAATGATATAGATTTCAGGAGAGATACAATAATTTGATTTAGTCAAAATTTTTAAATTTTAAAATTTGATTTATTATATCTTTCAAGGACGAAAAATCCAACAAATATAGTTTTTCCAAAAATTTCAGCATAGGCTTTCCCAAGATAGAGGTCATCATTATCCTCAAATGGTTGGACAAGATAATCTCTGAGAACACGAGATGGATCCCAAATTGGATTCCCTCCTTTACTGTAATCTAAAAGAAGAGCATTTGGATAAAGGTTATGCTTTGGTGAGAACTCTGCCGGATAAACTTTGAAAAAACCGTGCCTTTTTGGGGAGGATTCATCTGGTAAAGCTACCCAAGGTTCAGAAGGAGAGTTTTGTTCAACGAGAACATTATAACCTATAACTTCGTCTCCGAAGCTTACAAATCCTTTTTTGAATTTAAGGATCCTTCCAAGACGAGGGAGCAGCCCTATATTATGACCTTTGAATTCCCAACCTATTAGTTTTGATACATCGGGTCTTTTTCCTTGCAGCAAAATAGCTTCAAGAACAAACGGCTGAATCCTCAAAAAACTAAAAAAATTCATATCAGCCATAAATCAATTACCCCCTTTTCTTTTTCCTTTTCTTTTTCTTTTTTCTTTTTTTTAAAATTTTCTCTTTTGTTTTTCATTTACTCTATTTCCATCTTTTTTCAAATTAAGGCATTAAAGCAACCCATTTTCTTCGTACCACTTTATAGTCTCTCTCATTCCATCTTGGAATTTTGGGTATTTGAATTCAAACCCCGTTGATTTGAGCTTTTCATTAGAATACCTCATATCATACCCGAACATCCATGAAAATTCAAATTCAATTAATCTTTTTTTCAATATTTTCTCGGATATAAAAGAAATCCCAATAATTCCCGCCCGCACAATCTCAACGGGAACAGGGGGAAGAAAATAAAAAGGTTTATCGAAGACCTCAGCAGCAAATCTCATAACATCAATCGCTGTAAGCTCACTATCATCATTTATGATATAATCTTCTCCATTAGCTTCTGGCTTGCTGACAAGATATAAAGCAGCTCTACAAACATCAACAGCATGGACACTTGGGAAACTGAAAGTAAAATTAGATGGTATAGCCAAGAATTTCATCTTTTTGAATGTTCTCAAATTTTCTAAAAACATATACGTCTCTCTTGGGCCATAAACAGCCGTAGGTCTTATAACTGTGACCGGAATTCCATATTTTCTGTTGTACATCATAGCTAATCTTTCTTCAAGAAATTTAGAAAGTGCATACTTTGTAGGTGGAGCAACAAGAGAATTTTCAGTTATAGGTAGCTCGTTTTCTTTTGGTAAAGCGTAAATTCCGTTTGTACTCCATACGACAACTCTTTTGAGCTGACTTGGCTCGCTTCTCAAAATTTCATCAAAAACATTTTTTGTTCCAAGAACATTAACTTTATAGAGTAAGTCCCAACTAACATCATATTTTAATATTGCAGCTATATGTAAAATATAAGTTGCGTCTTTGAAAACATCTTTTAAGGTTTCAGGTGAAGTTATATCGCATTCAACAATTTCGTCAGCGAGATTTTTGACAATTTCTGGGAAACGAGCTCTACTACCCACCAAATCATCTTTTCCCACAAAAGCAGAAGGTAAATCGCATGCTCTAACTTTAAAACCATTCTCCTTCGCAATCTGGACAGCCCAAGAACCAATAAAACCACAAGCACCAGTGATAACAACCAATGGTGGTTTCTCCTCAGGTTTTATATCAGATTCTGGCTCGGCAATTTGCTCCTTATGAGCTTTTTTCTCTTTCAGATTCTCTTCCTCTGTCTTTCCTGCTTCCTCCTGCTTTTCTTTTACTTTCTTTCTCCTCTCAGATTTTTTCTCAGATGAGGAAAAAAGGTCTTCAACTTTTTCCTTTCTTTTCTTTTCCATAATAACAAAAAAGTTTTGTAAAAATTTAATTTTTATAGTTTTACTAAAATTTTTATTTGATGGAATTTGATTTTGAAAACATCTTAAAGCTCGCTGCAATTGATATACCCGAAAGCAAAAAACAACAATTCAAAGAACAGGTAGAAAAAATAATAGAATTCTTTAAAGTGATATCTGAACTACCATTAGACGATATAGAACCAACCGCATGGAAATTTGAAGAAAATCAGAGATTAAGAGAAGATGTACCGCAAAAGTTTGAAAATGTTCAGGGAATAATAGACAGTTTCCCAAAAAAAAGAGAAAGATACGCAGTGGTCCCAAAAGTCTTAGATACAGAGTAGGATTCTTCTAAAACTCAATCAATTTAACTCACACACTTTTAAATTACAGATGGAATCTTTTTCCAGTACCACATGATAGATTGGCGTAACCCCTGGTAAGCTTCAAAATCTGGTCTGAAACCAAGTTCCCTTTCAGCCTTCTCATAAGTGCAATACCAATTTTTCTGAGCAATTCTTACAAGAGTATCGGGAGTAATAATTTTGAGACGATTTGAAATACTAGCTGGTATAAGCCTTATTAAATTTGCAAAAGCTATAACAAACTCTCTTGGTAGATCGACCTTTCTTAGCTTTCTTGATAGTACTTCAACAGCAATTCTGTTCAGAATTTCATAGACTTGCTCAAAGGTGTATTTGTTTCCATCAGATAGATGATAAGCTTCGCCCGAATTCACATCTTTTTCAGCAGCAAGGATATGAAGTTTCACAACATCAGCCACATGAATCAGTGAAAACAGACATCCATGTATAAGAGGGAAAGCGAATTTTAGAGAAACCTGAAAAAGAGGCAAAAAACCAAGATCTAAACTCCCATATATAGCAGTAGGTCTTATTATAGAAACATTAAGAATGTTTTTGTGAAGCAAAACATAATCTTCTGCTAACCTTTTGCTTTTTCCATAAAAATCTACCGGATGAGGTTCATCACTTTCTTTTATTGGTTCGGAATCTTTCCCTGGACCGACTGATGCAAGCGTAGAAGTATAAATAAACTTTACCCGATTTCCCGATTCCAAAATTGCTTTTATCAAGTTTTTTGTGCCGTCCACATTTACCCTAAAATAATCAGAAGGATTGTAAGAGGAAATAAGACCTGCTACATGGAAAACAACATCTATCCCCCTAAAATAACGAGTGTCCAGAGTTTTTGGGTCCATAATATCTCCTACAACAATCTCGACCTCTTCCGGGAGCTGCCTTGCTTTCTGAGGAGACCTTACAAGGCAACGGACAGAATACCCTTTTTTCAAAAGCTGAGCAATAAGATTTTGACCTAAAAAACCAGTACCTCCAGTAACAAAAGCTCTCATATAAACAAAATCTTTTAATTGATTTTTTAGTAAATTGAATATTTATAGCAAAATTTTTTTTGGCGAATTTGGCTGATAAATTTAACACACAAATTCCAAATCAGATAAATTAAGGTTTCTGTTTTGAGAACAAAACAAAAGCCAAAAGAAAGAAAGTAGTTCCTATTAACATTAAAGATAGAGCAAAAAGTATCCACATCATCTCTCCGAAGATGTAGTATATATAGAGCCCGAAAGGCCCTAAAACATCAAGAGTTTGAGAGAAAAAAGAGATCGCTGCTAATCTATAAGTTTCGGCAGGATTAAGAAAAATAAGTAAAATAAAAGCAAAATTTGGGACACGAGCCAAGGAGATAAAACTCAAAACTCCAACCTCACTGAAAACAGTAAAGAAAAACAGAAAAAACAGAGCAAGAGAAACAGCTCTCAAACGGCTACGAGAAACAACTGATATCAGCAATCCCAAAGAAACAAAAACAAAAGAAAACAAAATCAGAAAAAATACAATCTTGAAAAACAAAAGAAAATCTCCCTTTTCATATTTCAAGATAAAGAAAAAAAGAGGCAAAATTAATATCGGAGGTAAGATAATCCCAGAAAATATTGAGATAAATTTAGATAAGAAAAACTCTATTTTTTTGATTGGGAAAGAAAAGACATATTCTAAAATGAGATTTTCCCGAGCTGAACTTATTGTTAAACTTGAAGGTAATAGTGAAAATGCCGGAACCAAAAGGAATGATATATTTATGAATGAAGCTAAAAATTTCCCAACTCCGGAGAATCCGTAAATTCCCTCACGCCAACCTACCCAACTCAAACCTACCGACACAAAACCAAAAAACACAAAGTAAAACAAAAACCATCTTGAATATAAAACTTCCTTGAAATCAATTATAAGTAAACTTGAAAACCTCCTAAAAGAGAACTTATTACTGTTTGAAGTTAAAAATTTTTCAGAAGATTTGCCATCCTTATTCTCCATGATTTTTATTTCCAGTTTTACTCCTCACTATGAGTTTTACTCTTCACCATGAGTTTCTTGGATCTTTTTTACAAGGTCTTCAAATGGTATGCAATCACCCTTGCAATTTTGTTTTTTGAAAGCGACAAATCCATAATGCATAGGGGTAGTAAAACCCGAGGAAAATAGAGCGTTTTCGGAATCAATCCATTCACCGGTTTCAAAATCTGCCACCCAAATCTTTTTAACCTTATCTTTTTCCTTGATATAAGATGAGACAAGACAACCAATATCATCAAATTTTTTCACCTTGTCATCAGAGGTTATATATTGACCAGAGAATTTTTTCTCTGTTATGTGCATTCCACAAAAGGAACACACATCACCCGGCAAAATATCAACCGGTCCCGAACTCTGCGGACATTTACCTTGAACTAAAAGAGCCGAAAATAAGAAAAGGAAGAAAACGAAAGAAGTAAGAAAAAACCCTCTTTTGTTTCCCTGGCTATTTTTATTTCTTTTCAGCATTTTCTATCCTTCCGTTTTTCATATATATTACTCTTGTTGCAAAAGAAACATCTTGAATCCTGTGAGTAGAAATTAGCAAAGTTGAATTCAAATTTTGCAAAAAACCAAATAGTTTTTCTTGAGCTGATGTATCAAGATGAGAAAAAGGCTCGTCAAGCAGAAGTATTTTCGGATTTCCCAAAAAAGCAAGAATCAAAAGAAGTTTTTGCCTCATACCTCCTGAGAGTTCATTCAATTTTTTTCTGTATATAGAAAAATTGAGTTCAAAAAAATCAAGTAGCTTTTCTACATCTGAAAAAGACACTCCACGAGATGAACAAACAAGGTTTATAACATCTTGAACATACGCAGACCAGAGAGGATGAATCTGCGGAACATACCCCACATAATTTTTTATTGCTTGAAAATGATGAGAATCCACACTAAAACCTAAAATATAGATTTCGCCTTCAAAGCTTTCAAATCCCATAATGCACCTCAAAAGAGTTGTTTTGCCTGAACCGTTATGCCCAAATAAAATAACTTTCTCACCTTCAACAACCTCAAAAGATACGCCATCAAGAACTTTCTCACCATCAAAACTTTTATACAAATTCTTTATCTCGACTGCAAACATAGCTCAGAGATAAAAATAAAAATAATTAATCAAAGATAAAAAATAACTAAACCATTCAATGGAAAAATTCAATTTTGTAATCTTTCAATTTCATTTTCCTTTCAGCAAAGAGATTCCTGTTTTTAGGTTTTATTTTTTCCCACCCAAAAAAATTTGGATTTATTGATGGTTTCACATCAACAAAAATGGGATCAGGTTTGAAGAAAGGTAGAATTAAGGAAAGTTGATCTATAAAAAATTTCAAAGGAGAGATATAAAAGAAATTCAGATTTGGATTATCAGCTAAAACTTTTAGAAATAAAGAGGAGTACTCAAAAGGTATATCACCGTATCCATCTTTATTCATATCAAAGCCCCTGTAAATATCATAAAAGTTTGAGTACCATAAATTCTTGTCTTGGAAAACACCTTGATATTCTGCGATGAATATATTTGCCCAGAAGGTGTTTTCAGATATGAGGTTAGGATACGCCGGAGGTAAAAAGCTCATACATTTTGTGTTGAAAGCAAAAACATTTTTTCTTATTATGTTCCCATAAGAAACCCCTTCAAGAACCTTAGAGTCTTCAAGATCAGAAGTTATAATTTCACCTGTAAATTCTGGAGAGTTCGCGAGGTAAATCCCTATTGTATTATCTGCAATGAGATTTTGAGTTATTACGATATAAGAGGCATCTTTCAAACCTATTCCAATTCCCGTAAGAAACTTTGAGCTCCCAAAAACATTATTTCTCAGCAGTATTTTTTGAGAGAACATAACAAAAGCCCCCACAATATTACCGATAAATTCATTACCTTCCAAAATATTTCCGTTGCTATACATATAATGCAACCCATACCTTGAATGGAAAACTTTATTCCCCTTTGCTATAACATCATTAGAATACCAAATGACCACATCTCTTACTCCAACAACAGTATTATTTTCCAATGTAACAGAACGAGAATACCAAAGGCGAATTCCATCCCCTTTCATACTTAAAGGCAGGTACTTACCGTAGATGAAATTATCTTTTATAACAACTCCCCGGGAGTTTTTAAGGTATATACCAAAAAGAACATCTTCTATCTTATTACCTTCAATAAAAACATTTGATACATTCTCAACCATAATTCCGGAATCTTCTGAAAGAAGATTAGCTCCGGAATTTTTCAAAGTAAAGCCAGAAATCTTACATGGAGCTTTCACAAGAACAACATGCCCCTCCCCTTGCCCATCTATAACAGGAAAATCCCTTCCTACTAACTCAAGAGGTTTATCTATTACAATTTTACCTTTATAAACTCCGCCATTTACTATAACACGAGAATTTGGAGGAATTTCTTTCAAAATAGAAAGCTCATCCGCTTTTACTTCAAATACTTGACCAAAAATCAGAAAAATTCCCAAAAAATATTCTAACATAATAGATAAAATAAAAGGATAAAAATAATAGACAAAATAAAAGGATAAAAAAAAGCAGGCCCCCAAGGTGTTTCAATGGCGTTTCAATTCCACCCGGGACCTGCTTGCTTTATAACCTGCTTCCTAACTTATTTTAATCCGGCCGCTCTACCTGCATTGAAAGCTTGGGTTGCACATTTTACAAGAAGTTGCCAAGCCCAATTAGCTGAATGAGAACACTCAGCCCATTTTCCTTTTGCACATAAATCCTCCGCTTTTTTGAGTTCTTCTTTTGCAAGAGAAAGCCATCCTTTCGCAGATTCCCATTCCCCTTTTACTGCTGGGTCTTTTTGAGCTATATTTTCTATTCCGCCCTGAACAAGTTCTCCTGCCGTTTTTTCAACAAGAGCAAGAGTATCTTTGGCAGTTTTCAGCCACTTCTCAGCATCCTCCCGAGTTTGAGCAAAAACCCCTGAAATATGGAATAAGAGTAAGAAACAAAAAGCAAAAGAAGTTCTAATTGCTAACCTACCAACCATACTACATCACCTCCTTTCTTTATTTTTTCTTAGGCTTAACAATAAGGTATCCTGCCATCTCAAGATGCAGTGCTGAACAGAACTCAGAACAATAGAACGGGAATACACCTGGTTTATCTGCAACGAATTCAACAAATCCTACTTCTCCAGGTTCTATAGAAAGGTTTATGTTATACCCACCAAGAGCAAAACCATGAGTAGCATCCCTTGCTCTCTCAACATTAGTTATATACATAACTACTTTATCACCTTCCTCAACCTCAATTATTTCTGGTGTAAAGTGGCTACGAATCGCAGTAGCATAAACATAAACAGTTTTTCCCTTCCGTTCTATTCTCTCTTTCCCCAAAGCCGTAGCATAAGGAGATTTAGCTTGCTTTATTGGATCCCACCCAACTTCAGGATATACGGTCCAGGGTTTGAGTTTATCTGCCTTTATAATTTGAGCATAGTGAGGTTCTCCAAGAGGAATTGGCATATCATAAACAAGCTTCATCTTATCACCTGATATATCAATAAGCTGAAAGTTTTGTGGGTGAAGTGGTCCAACTGGACTGAACCTATCAATTGCCCATTTATTAAGAGCAACAACCCATTTTCCATCTGGTGATACTGTATCGCCCTCGGCAGCTGCTATATGACCTATGTTGTAGTGAACTGGAAGTTTCTCATAAAGCTTCCACTCTCCAACTTTCCACTTCGCAACAACAGACTCTATGAAAACAGAGGTGTAAGCAAAGCCTTTGTTATCAAAAACAGTGTGAAGAGGACCAAGACCTATTGGGACCTGAGCTTCAACTGAATCCTTGAAAGCTATTATTGGGACGCCGAACTTGTCTTTACCCTCAAACTTTCCCTTCTCTATTGCATCTTTTATCTTCTGAATTGAGTAAACAGTTGCGTGAGTATCAAGCTTACCCCCAACAACTATCCATTTACCATCTGGGGAAACATCTACACCGTGCGGAGATTTTGGTTCTGGTGTAAAAACAAGTATTCTCTCTTTTGCAGCAACATCTAATGGAATAACTTTTATTTTGAAACCACCTATACCTACTACCTCTTTTGCTCCTCCTTTCGCAACAATCTCCTCTGCTTTCTTCCAGTTGACTATATGGAGGTAATCCATATCATTTTGAGAAGCGCCAACCTCAAATAAAGGATTAGGAGAACCTAATGGTTTTCCCGTTGCCATTTCTGAGTTAAAAGAGTTACAGAAAGCAAAACCATAGCTTTCGAGTTTCCCGGCATCGCAGAGGTCCTGCCAATATGGCGGAGCCTCTACTGCAAAAGATTTTTCAGGTATTATCCTTCCTGCTTTTCTGTCAAAGTACCAGAATGTTATGAAACCTCTATATTTTTTTTCATATTCGCTCAAAGGTGCATAGGCTCCTCCTTGTGGGACAGCATATTGTGATGGCTCTATTATGTATTCTGAGTTTGGAGTCACAAACGCGGCACCGTGATTTGAATATCCGAGTGGGTTGCAAACTATCTGCTTGGTTTCAAAGTCCCGCAAGTCTATAACAGCAATTCTTGCATTGGCTTTATCTCCTATAAACAGAAACTGCCCATCATAATCTCCATTGGTTTCTGATATAGCCGGATGATGAGTATCAGCCCAGGTGAGTTTAGCCCTGAGCGGATCACAGTTCGTACCTTGAAGTACTTTTTTGTTTTCAGCATCAAACCCATATCCCTGCCACGGTTCAGGAGTAAAGACAGCTATGTATTTAAGTATTCTCATAGATGGTATCCCAATAACTATGACTTGACCTGAGTGTCCTCCAGATGAGAACATTATGTATTCATCAAGAACACCGGTCGGATGATATGTTTTCAGAGCATTTTCAACTGCATCCGGATTAAGCTGACGAGCTTTGGCTATTTCAAGTGCTCTATCATAAGGACCTTGAGCCGTAATGTTGCCTAATATTAAGCTACCTATAAAAAGTCCTGCTATAAACAGACCTATACCTCCTAATACCTTACTTACCTTTTTTATTTTTACCATAATAATCTACCTCCTTCCCTTTTGTTTTTATTTTTTTATTTTTTAAAGACATTTCTCCCATAAAAAGATCTAAAACTTTCAAAAAAAACAAATATCAAAAATCAATTGCTAAAACTTCAAATCAACTAACTTTTTCTTATCTTATCAATCAATTAACTTTTTGTTGTCTTAAAATCAAAGCTTTTTCTTTCATTCCAGCTCTTTCAAACTCCTCAGGTTTCCCTGGCCACTTCGGCAGATTCGGGCAAAAAACAGAGCATTTTTCCTTTACTGGACACGCATTGCATACTCCAATACGCAAAACGAAAGCTAAAAATACAAAAATAAATCCCAAAATAGCAAGGTAAAATCCCAAACCAAAAGTTGCATAAGTTTTAAATTGAGCAACAATCCCCTCCCCCAAAATTTTTGGAGTAAACGGAGTTATTTTTATAGGAGCATTAGGATCAAGCTCGTGACCAAACCTATACATCCAAAAGAAAAGGTCTCCGATAAAGATTAAAGGGAAGGCAAGTGAAGGTAAAACAAAAAAAATCGCACCTTTTCTTCCAGAAAAGAGAAAAAACAAAGAAAAGAGTGAAAGAACAATAATTCCAAACAAAGCGATTTTCCTTTCAAATTGTGCGGCTTCTTCCATCTTTTTCATACCTATGTAGTGATTTAGTATATCGAGTTCGGAGACATCTCCTTTTAGCTTTGAAAGGTAAACCTGAACCCTCAGCCCCTGCGGGTACTGAGGAGCTATAAGCGTAAATTTCCAGTATGGGAAAAAGTAAGAAGATAAAATAAAAACTGCAGATAGAATCGCGAACAAAGTAACCAAGATCCTTCTATTTCTCTGAATCATCGGTCCCGGGATCAAATTTTCTATTTTTCCCAAAACTCCCATCTTTATTTAATCACCTCCTCTAAAAAATAAGCAAAGAATGTTCCAGCTTTTACCTCCGTTTCCTTGAATTTTCCATATTTTTTATTTTTTCAGCTATTTATGAGTGAAGAAAAAGTAAAAATATGTGGTGGGATAATGCTGAATTTTATTAAAATTGAAAGAAGAGGATAAAAGGCAAATTAGTCTCAAAAATGAGAATGCGAGTTTCAAAAATGAGACTGGAAAAATTTTGTTTGAATCTTCAAATTAACTATTTTTCAAAGGGTATCAAATATATTATCCAAGAAATTGGATACCGAGCTTCTTACTAACAGCTATATCTATCGAACCGCCACCAAAAAAAACGGTGAAACAAAGCAAGTTTTTAATATTTCAAAACAAGTTTTTAATATTTTCAGTCAGGTGGTAGATGTTCCGCAACGAATCTAACCGCCTAGCTTTTCCTTCGGCATAGCGAATAGGAGAAAACTAAATAACGCCTATGTCTATTTTCCTCTACATTTAATCTTTTCCAAAAATCTGGCTTCCTGTCATTAGAAAAAAGTGAGCCACTGTGGTACTGATAGATTTCTACTTCTATCCTACATAAAGGATATAGAAATAGGGATATAGAAAATAGAAAATTCACCCGCCAAAAAATCCCTCAAAATTTACAATTAAACCCTGAGACTCGGATCATACCCAAAAATTTTATTTTTTCAATTCTCAGTTTATAAGAAAAAAAATTTCGAACAAAAAAATTGAATTCATAAGGAGGCTGATTTGTACTATTATAAAAAACACTTATCCGTCTATCCAAATATCCAAAATAAGATAAGATTAAGATAAGATAGATAAAACGAGATATTAGAAAGAATTCCAAGATATGAAAGTCCTTTGGAACAACCTTTTAACAGCGTTTAGAATATCCGAATTGGGGAATTTTCAAATTGCTGGTTTAGAACCAATTAAGACCAAAACAAGATTTACAAGATACCAAAAAGAGGTAAAATTCATTTAAATAAAATAAATAAAAAGAAAAGAGCAAATTTCCTCACCAAAAACAAAAAAAATATAAAAGGAATAACTTTTCAGTATGATGAGAACTGAAATAACAGAAAGACCATCATTACTCAGGAGTATAAATCCAGCGACAGGAGAACTTATAGGAGAATTTGAGAACTCCTCAGAAGAGAAAGTAATTGAAGCCGTAAAAACAGCACGAGAAGCTCAGAAAGAATGGGGGAACCTAAAAATAAAAGAAAGGGCCGAGTGGATACTAAAACTTAAAGAAAAAATAAGAAAAAACATAGAAGATATAGCAGATGAGATAGCAAAGGAAAAGGGAGTATCAAGATTTGAAGCTCTAATTTCAGATGTATTCCCAATTTTAGACCTGGCAGACTTTTACGCCAAAAACACCGAGAAAATTCTCAAAAGAGAAAAAATAAACATAGGAATATGGGGATTTTTAGGAAGAGAAAGCTACATAGAATATTTCCCTTACGGAGTAATAGGAATCATCTCGCCATGGAACTTTCCTTTTTCAATTCCTATGGGTCAGATAATAATAGCTCTCATGGCTGGAAATACCTGTGTTCTCAAACCTTCAGAGTTCACACCGAAGACAGGAGTTATTATAGGTGAACTTTTAAAAGATGTAGGGTTCCCCAAAGGAGTTGTTGAAGTCGTAACAGGTGATGGACTTACAGGAGCTTATCTTGTAAAAGCAGGTGTAGATAAAATATTTTTCACAGGTTCAACTTTCACAGGAAGGCTCATAATGAAGGCAGCAGCTGAAAACCTAATACCCTGTGTTATGGAACTTGGTGGAAAAGATCCTATGATTGTGTTTGATGATGTTGATATAGATATCACAGCTAATGCTGCAATTTTCGGTTCTTTCTTCAATACAGGTCAAGTCTGTGCATCGGTAGAAAGACTATACGTTCATAAAAATATATATGAAGAATTTACACAAGCCGTGATAGAAAAAACTAAAAAGTTAAGAGTAGGTCCTGCTCATCTTCCTTACGATAAAGATATGGGAGCTGTAATTTCAGAAAAACAGCTTATGAAAATAAAAGAACATATTGATGACGCAAAAGAAAAAGGAGCAAAAGTCATAGGTGGTGAAATAAAAGATCTTTTTGTATATCCTACAATAATTTTGGATGCTGATCATTCGTTCAAAGTCGTAAAAGAAGAAACCTTCGGGCCAGTTCTACCAATAATTCCTTTTGAAACAGAAGAAGAAGCTATAAACTTGGCAAATGATTCAGAGTATGGGCTTACCTCATCGGTATGGACTCGTGACATAAAAAGAGCAGAAAGAGTAGCACAAAAACTTCAATATGCAACGGTTATGATAAACGACAACCTCATAACTCATGCTATACCTCAAACTCCTTGGGGAGGTGTAAAAAAATCAGGAATAGGAAGAACTCACGGAAAAGAGGGATTGTTAGAGATGGTTCAGATAAGGCATGTTCATAAAAATAAACTTGGACAGAAAGTTCCATCCCCTTGGTGGTATCCCTTCACAGAAGAAAAATATGAATTTGCACTTTCTCTTACAAACCTTCTTCATTCAAATAATCTAAGAGAAAAAATTAAGGGACTTTTTGGTGTTTTAAAAACAATAAACAGGGTATCAAAACAGAAACTCTGAAATTTTTTTCCCTTCCCTCTATTTACACTTCACATGACACAGCAAAGGAAGGGAAGGAACCTTGATTATATTCTTTTTTTATCTTGAAGCCCAACCAGTATTTTGGAGCGAAAACAACATCTCTATTTTTCATAAAATAGCAAGCCCACCAGGCGAAAGAAGATGGACTTATTATTGCCCCATTACACATTGTAATTATAAGAAAATCAACCTGCCATGGATTTTCAGATATAACCATTCTATCCTTAATATAATGAAACTCACTTTTGATTTCATCTGGCTCATCTGATAAAAAGATAAAAAAAGGATTCTGTTTATTCTCCAAGAACCATTTTATTTGTTTGTGAAAATAATCAAAAGGTAAAACCGGACTTTCATTACAAACACAGAATTTTTTGTAATCTCCCAATCTTATATGTACAGCAACTCTGTAAAAATTTTGGTATTTTTGTATGAACTTTTCAGCTTCATCTACATATTCTTGCTTGAATTCCAAATTATAAAGAACCTCTCTGTTAAATAACTTTTCTGATTGGAAAAAGTATCGCCCTACATATTTGATTGAATGAATAAGACCTTTTGAAAAGACTAATTCTGGAATTTCAGAGTAGGTATTATCGCATATTTTTTCTTTTTTTAGAGAAACATAACTTATTATTTTATTTTTTGCGAGGAATTCAAAGGTTTTTCTTACAATTCCATACCTGATTCTGTTTTTAAGAATTTTATACTTTAAAAATATTTTGAGGTTGTAAAGATTCTCTGGGATGTATTTTGTTATTTTATCTTCAAAAAAAATAAAAAATCTTTTATCTTTCACATCAAAAAGAGAGGTAAGAAACTCGAAGCCCCAAACTATTATTTTTTCGTTTTTCCCCGCATATGAAGCGAGAAAGGCAAACTGAAACAAATTGTTCCCAAGCTGGCCGTCACTAAAATAAATTATCATTTTTTCTTATTTTCGAAATCTTATCATGTCAAATTTTTTATATTTTTATATTTGCAATATAACTTGAATATTGGAAGTTTTGCCTTTTGTAAGAATTTTAGCTCTTGAAAACCTTTTTTAAATTAAAAAAGTATAAATAAATAAAGAAGATTTAGGGGGCTATAAGAAAAGCATTTATCAGTTAGATTAAAAATTATCTACTACCACATTATAAAAAAATTCACAAGGAAAATTCTTGTATAAGAACAATAGATCTTCAAGAACAAAATAATAAAAATAAATGGAGAAAATAAAAGTAGAAAAGCAAAATAGGATTCTCAAGGTTACCCTTTCAGTGCCAGAGAAAAAGAATGTTTTAGACGAGAAGATGATATATGAAATAACCCAAGTTTTCACAGAAGAAAGCAAAGATAAAGACATCAAGGTTGCTTTAATTCAGGGAGAGGGTGATATATTTTGTGCAGGTGGAGATCTCAGATGGATGAAAGAAAAAGGGCAGTTAGAATACAACGAAAATCTCTCTGACGCAAAAAAACTCGCAAAAATGTATGAATCGATATGGAATTTCCCATCACCTGTTGTGGCAAAGGTTCAAGGTGGAGCTTTTGGAGGAGGAGTTGGATTTTTAGCCGTATCGGATATATCTATTTGTGAAAAAAATGCAAAATTCAGAACACCAGAAGTTAAAATAGGTCTAATTCCAGCAGTAATTTCTGTCTTTCTTCTGAGAAAAATAGGGATGTCAAATTTGAAATTTCTTGCTCTTACAGGAAAAGAGATTGATGCTTTTGAAGCTCAAAAAATCGGACTTATAAACATAGTCTGCGAAAAAGATGAGTTAGATAAAAAGGTAGATGAAATCATAGAAGAGATAAAGAGCAATTCAAGCTATGCAGTAAGGAAAACAAAGGAGCTTATTATGAAAATTTTTGATTCAAGTTTCAGTTGCTCGCTTGACCTTGCATCGCACTTTTTGGCAGAAGCAAGAGCTTCAAAAGACGCAAACGAAGGAATTTCCGCATTTTTTGAAAAACGAAAACCAAAATTTGATTGATAAAAACATACGAGAGAAAATAAAAGAAAACTTTAAAATAAAGCATGTTCCACGAATATCCAAAAGAAAAAGCTGAAATAAGGAGAATATTCCTTTTTTATAACAAAAAAGCTTTCTACAACAGGAACTCAAACTCATCAAGATTCATCCACCTTATGAGAAAATTTGAGGAAGCAAAAATAATTCCAGAAAAAATTTTTGTTTTACCAGATAACAAAATAGATCTTGAACCGAAAGATGGTGATGCTCTCTTGATTTTCGGCGGAGATGGAACAATTCACAGAGTTCTCACAGAAATATTCAAAAACTTAAAGGGAACAAGAATCTTTCCCAAAATACTCATAGGACATCTGAGGGGCGGAACCATGAACACAATAGCAACCTGTCTCCAAATCTCAAAAGTAGAAAAAATTCTCCTCAATATAAAGGAAAACAAAAAAATTGACGTTATTCCCAGAAACCCAATCGAAATAAAAACAGAAAAAGATGTATTTTACGGTTTTTTGTTCGGAGCCATAACTCCCTTTAATTTTCTTGAAAAATATTACTCAGGAAAAATATTGGGACCAATAAGAGGTGCTGAAACTTTACTGATTGGAGTATTAGAACTTCTCAAAAAAGAAGAAAAAAGGGAAATCCTAAAAAAGCAAAAATGTAAAATAAAAGCTTCGTTTTATGAAGGAATACATCCCCTTGAAAATGAAGATGAATTTCTTCTTATAGGAGCTTCCACAATCCATTCCTTTGGTTTGAATTTTTCCAACTTCCCAAAAGCTCCAAAATGCAATGACTCATTTAACCTTATAGCTTACTCTGACTCACTTTTAAAGCTTGCTGCTTATCTACCTTTAATTTACTTTGGAAAATTACCGAAGGATTCTCTTAATGAAATTGTAAAAGATGTTGAGATAGAAAGTCAAGAAAAAGTAGGTTTCACAATAGACGGAGATTTATATTCCGCAAAAAAAATAACTTTGAAACCAGCTCCAATGGTGTTTTTCATTACATAGTTTGAAACTTCCCAGCAAAGCCAAAAAGTAAAAAAAAATTCAAAAATTTGAACACTCGTTCAAAAATTCCTGAAAAAAAAGAATTAAGAGATAAAAAAGAAAAAATAAATTTGATTACTGCTCTTGGATTACAAAAAAATAAGAATGAAAAAATAAAAAAAGGAGGTGAATAAAAATGGATTTTGGGCTTTCCCCAGAGGTTGAAATGGCAAAAGACACAGCAGAAAAAATACACAAAAAATTAGAAGGTAAAAGAAAAGAAATATTCGAAAAAATAAAAAGGAATGAGTTTGTCCAGGAAATATGGGATGAACTTTCACAGGCAGGTTTCACTGGCGCGATAGTACCACCAGAGTACGGTGGAACTGGAATGGGTATGCTTGCAAGTGCAGTGGCGATAGAAACACTTGCAAAATATGGAATAGGAAATGCACTTTTTGTTCTTACACTATGCGCTGAATCTTGCGTTACAAGAAACGGCAATGAAAAAATCAAAAAAAAGTTCTTACCTCTTATGGCAGAGGGTAAAATAAAATGCGCTCTCGGAGTCACAGAACCAGAAGCTGGAACCAATACATTCAGAATAAAAACTCTGGCAGAAAAGAAAGGAGATAGATATATAATAAACGGAGAAAAAACTTACATCACAGGAGCAGATGTCGCCGATTATATATTACTTGTCACACGAACAATTTCTTACGGAGAACTTTCAAAAAAAGGTCTACCCAAAATGTTTGGACTGTCTCTGTTTCTTGTAGATCTTAAATCAAAAGGTATAAAGCTTTACAAACTCAACACAAGAGGAATAGAAGGTATGAACCAATTTACTGTGGTATTTGAAGATGTAGAGGTCCCGGAGGAGAACCTGGTCGGAGAAGAAAACCAAGGAGTATTTGTTATGTTCAACGGACTTAATCCAGAGCGAATTTTAGCAGGCGCAGGAGCATTGGGTTTGACAGAATTTTGCCTGCAAAGAGCAGTAGAATACGCAAAACAAAGATGTGTATTCGGAGAAAGACCTATCGGAGCCTACCAAGCCATTCAACATCCACTGGCAGACGTAAAAATAAGACAAGAAGCAGTTAGACTTACAGTTTACAAAGCCGCATGGGCTTACGATAAAAACCTACCTCCACAAGAAGTTATGTTTTTATCAAACTCATCAAAATATCTCGCAGCTGAACTCCTTCTTATGGCAGTAGACAGAGCTATACAAACTTATGGAGGAGCTGGATTTGTAGAGGATAACTTCCTTATAATTTTGTGGGATTCTGCAAGGCTTCTCAAAACTGCTCCTCTATCAAACGAAATGATCCTTAACCTTACAGCTGAACATATTCTGGGATTACCAAGATCATACTAATATAAAAAATAAAAATAAAATTCCCCTCAATTTCTGCAAATTCTATCAAACATTGAAATTAGATAAAAAATATAAAAAATGGAATACAGAGAATTTGTAGGACTTGATAGAAAAGTATCTGTAATAGGATTTGGGGTATGGACTGTTGCTTCTGATTGGTGGGGAGTGAAAGATGAGGAACTGAGAAAAAGACTACTTATAAAAGCGGCAGATGAAGGTATAAACTTCTTTGATACAGCAGATGTATATGGTGATGGCTACGGTGAAGAAATATTAAAAAAAGTTTTCGGCAGAAAACTCCAAGATTTCGTCATTGCAACAAAGGTAGGATACAATTTCTATGACTACAAAAGAGATGGGCACAGAGAACACCCGCAAGATTTTTCTGAAAATTATATAAGAAAAGCCCTTGAAAACTCACTGAAAAGATTGGGAGTAGAAACAATAGACCTGTATCAGCTCCATAATCCAAAGCTTCAACACATCAAAGATGATGTAATTGAACTTTTAGAGAAATTGAAAGAGGAAGGGAAAATAAGAGCATACGGAGGCGCATTAGGCCCAGATATAGGTTGGGTTGAAGAAGGGAAATTATTGATAAATAAAAAGGTTCTCAATATTCAGATAATTTATAGCATACTTGAACAAGAGCCTGCAAATACTTTCTTTGAAATAGGCAGACAAATGGGAGCAAAATTTATTGTAAGAGTACCACACGCAAGCGGACTTCTTGATGGTACAGCCGATGCTAACACAATTTTCTCATCAGGAGACCATAGAAGTTTTAGGAAGAAAGATTGGATGGAAAGAGCTTGGACAGCAGTAAAAGAACTAAACCTTACAGAAAAGGTAAAAGGAATGACGATAGGACAAATAGCAATATCATTCTGTCTTTCAGAACCATCTGTTACAACTGTTCTGCCTAATATCACAAAGGAGGAGGAGATATCGGAATGGGTAAAAGCAGCAGGCAAAAAGTTAGACGATGAAATAATAAGAGAAGCAAAAAAAGTATATTACGAAAGATTACATCCCTATGTCGTTATGAGATCAAGCTAAAAATAGGCTAAAATAAAACAAAGAAAAGCAAAAAGAAAGCCAAAAATAAAACTAATAAAACTAAAATAAAATTCAATTCCAAAGTAAATAAATTTCAATTCAGAAAATTTCAATCTAAAAATATATCCGCTGAAATATCTGGAAAAAAAGAAGGGGAAAAAGTGATGTAGCTTGTAGATATTGCATCCGGCCTAATCCTTGCAAAGAGCCCTACATTATGAGGTCTTATACCACCTGAAAGCTCAATAAAAACTTTAATTCCTTCGGATGAAGAAAAATCTCTTATTTTCTTCAAAAGTAGCTTTGCGTCCCTATGATCAAAATTATCAAGCATTATTATAAAACAACGTTGATAAAGTATATCATCACTGAAATTAATTCCTTTATCTTTGAAAATTTTCGCAATTTTTAATGCATAAGAAAGCTCTTTTTTGCTCTGAACCTCTATTGTTATTCCCTTACGCAAAAATCTTCTTAGCTTCTCATCCTCGAGCTTCTCAAAAAAACTCAAAAGATTTTTCATTCCTCCGAACGCTTTTATGTGATTATCTTTTATCATTACCCCTGATGAAAGATCTAATCTGTAGGGTAATCCGCCACCGACGGATACAGCATATTTTTCTAAAAATCTAAGACCGGGAGTAGTTTTTCTTGTAGCCAATATATGAACCCCAAACCTACTCACAGCATCAACAAGCCTACGAGTTTCAGTAGCAATAGCAGAAAGTCTTATAATTAAATTAAGACATAATCTTTCAAGAGAGAGTAAAAATCCTATGTTATTTGACCATACTTCAAAAATTTTCTCCTTGTATTTTACCATATCTCCGTCTTTTTTATATTGTTTGAAGTAAAGTTTCAAGTTCTGAGAGTAAGGTTTAGCAGATTGATTGAAAATTTCTTGTAGAAAATCCGCCCCAGCAAGTAAAAAATCTTGCTTTGTTTTTGAAAAGAAAATAATTTTACCACTCCGACTCAGATAATCTAATCCAAGAAGATGAGATGTCAAATCTCCAAAGACTTTATCTTCTGATAACCACCTCGTAAGATTTTTTATAACTTCATATTTTGCTTTTGTCTTAACGGAAGTCAATATCTTTTGTTTCAGTTCGTCAAAACCTTCCATTTTTTATTTTCCCTATTTATTTTCCATTTTCTATCAGAACTTATCAAAAGGTTTTGGAGTAAAATATTTATGCCATTTTTCAATAGCGAAACTATCTGTCATACCTGCTATAAAATCTATAATACGCTGCTCGGGGGGTTCAGATTTAAGAAAACCTTCGCTCTCAACTTCAAATATATCAGGATTATTGAGATAAAATTCGTAAAGATCTAAAATTATTCTCTCCACCTTTTTTGTATCACTCATAACAACTTCGCTTGTATATACCCTTTCATATAAAAAACTTCTCAAACTTTCCATAGCCCAAAGCATATCATCAGAACACTTTATATCGTTCGCCTTCATTGAAGTATATATAACATCTTTTACCATCCTATCTATTCTATCTCCGTATCTTTCACCAATTATTTTTCTTATTTCAGATGGCACGTCTGAAATCTTTATTATTTCTGCCCTTATTGCGTCATCAAGGTCATGATTGAGATAAGCTATAATATCGCTCAATCTTACCACCTTCCCCTCAGAAGTCACAGGAATAAATTCTGGATTATCAGGAAATATTTTTCCCATACCTTTTGAATGTTTCAGAATACCATCAATAACCTCAAAAGTAAGATTCAATCCTTCGCCATTCTTTTCTATTTTTTCAACTACTCTAACAGATTGTTTTGCATGATGAAAATCAGGGGCAATTTTTCTCATAGCGAACTCTCCCGCATGTCCAAAAGGCGTATGACCAAGATCATGACCAAGAGCTATGGCTTCCGTTAGGTCTTCATTCAAACGGAGAGCACGGGAAATAGTTCTTGCAATTTGCATAACTTCCAGAGTATGCGTAAGACGGGTCCTGTAATGGTCTCCCTTTGGAAGTATCATGACCTGAGTTTTTCTTTTTAGCCTTCTGAAAGCTTTTGAATGGAGAATTCTATCTCTATCAACTTGGAAACAAGTTCTTATATCACAAGGTGGTTCAGGAATTTTTCGTCCTCTTGATTTTGAGCTGAGTGTAGCTAACGGGGAGAGGGTTTTTCTTTCTATTTCCTCCGTTAGCTCACGAGGTGATTTTTCCATCCTATATTATTATGGATTTGTTTGAACTTTTTCAGGTTCCCAAAGCAAATCCTTAAAGCTCTTACCTCTCAACTTTGCCTGCAAAGATAATGTCCTAAGTTTTGAGAAAGCGTCAAATGTGGCTTTTGTTAAGTTTATCGGATTATTTCCCCCGAGCGATTTTGAGAGTGCATTTTTAACTCCTGCAACATACAAAATAGCTTTAATGGCTCCCCCTGCTGTGAGACCTGTTCCGGGAGCTGCCGGTCTAAGTACAACACGCGAAGTTCCAAATCTACCTTCAACCTCGTGAGGAAATGTTCCATTTACAAGTGGGATAACAACCATATTTTTCTTTGCAGCATTTATAGCCTTTCTTACCGCTTCTGGTGCTTCCGGAGCTTTGCCCATACCATATCCAACTGCACCTTTCATATTTCCGACAACACAAAATGCCATAAAAGAGAATCTTTTTCCTCCTTTTGTAACGCGAGTGACACGAGATGTTGTAAGAACCCTTTCCACTATCTCGTCGTCTTCTTTCGGGATATATCTTTCAAGGTATTTGTAGGCATTTCCTGCATACATCCTTCCTCCTTTTCCCCATTTTCCCATAGGCTAATTCCTCCTTTAAAATCAAACTTTAAAATTAAAGTAAAAACTTTAAAATTTCAAAATTCAAGTCCTCCTTCTCTCGCTGCTTCTGCAAAAGCTTTTACTTTCCCATGGTATTTATAAAACCTTCTATCTAACACGACTTTTTTTATACCTCTTTCCAATGCCCTTTGAGCTATAAGTTTTCCGACCTCATGAGCAGCCTGCTGAGACCAGGTCTTTTTTATTTTATCCCTGAGCTCCAAAGTTGAAGCTGCACAAAGTGTATGACCTTTTGTATCATCTATTATTTGAGCGTAAAAGTGTTTTTTAGATCTAAAAACGCAAAGACGTGGTCTCTCGGGAGTACCAAATATTTTCTTCCTAACCCTATTTATTCTTCTTAATCTCCTTATGTCCCTCTCTTTTCTTTCCGAAACCATACCTACCATCTTAAAATACACTCCTGTTTATTTAAAAAAAATATTATAATTATAACATCAACCCTAATTTTCCTATTTCTTTTTACCCTTTGCTTTTCCAGGTTTTAAATGAAGAACTTCATCTTCATACTTTATTCCAGCTCCCTTATATGGGTCGGGAGGTTTTATATTTCTTATATTATCAGCAATCTGCCCAACCTTGCATTTATCTATACCCTCAACAAAGATTCTTACCGGACTTCTCAGCCCAACCTTCACATCTGGTGGCGGAGTAAAATAAACTGGATGAGAATACCCTACCCTTAAAACCAATGTATTTCCTTGCATCTCAGCTCTATAACCTATACCTACCATATCGAGCTCAATCCTGTATCCTTCTGTTACGCCCTTTACCATATTTGAGATCAAAGCTCGTGTTGTGCCGTGCATAGCCTTTGCTTTCCTATCGTTTGGTCTTGGATTATTTACAAAAATTTTCCCTTCTTCAATCTTGACCTCTATTGGAGGAGTGATTTTCATTGAGAGTTCTCCCTTTGGTCCCTTGACAGATATAACTCCATCTTCAACCTTAACATCGACACCAGAAGGAATTACAACGGGCATCTTTCCTATACGGGACATAATAAACTTAAAATAATAAGTAAAAATGACAAATTGAATTTTTCCAGAAATTAAAGTTTTGCTATGAAAGTTTCAGTTATAATCGCTGCAACTTCACATGAGAACCTCGAAGAAGTTATAAGAAGGCTCAAAAACCAAACAAAAAAACCCTGCGAGATAATTGTTGTTGATAACTCACAAAACGAAAAAGAATCAGAAAAAATAGAGAAAGTAGTAAAAAACTTAGGAGTAAGGTATTTAAGAGAAGAAAAAGAAGGATTACATAACGCAAGAAACAGAGGAGTTTTGGAGTCTGAAGGTGAAATAGTTCAGTTTATAGATGATGATGCCCTTGCAGAAAGAAATTTAGTTGAAGAAATCTCAAAACAATATAAATCAGAGGATATAGCAGCAGTTGGCGGAAAGGTTATTCCCATCTTCAAAACAAAACCCCCAAAATTCTTCAAATACTTAAAATACCAATACCTTTCTATTTTAGACTACGGGAACGAAATAAAAGAAGTTGAAGAACTGAACGGGAACAATATGTCCTTTCGGAAAGATATATATATAAAAGTTGGAGGATCAAATCCAGATTTATTTCAAACTTTCAGCAAGATTTTTTTAGTAGGAGATGGAGAAAGTGGCTTATTCAGGAAAATAAGAAATTTAGGAAAGAAAATAATATTTACTCCTTATGCAGTAGTATATCATGTAATACCGGAGAGAAGGTTTTCTCTTGAATATTTAAGAAAAAAAGCCTTCGGACATGGAATTCAGATGTCTTATTCAAAGTTTTTCGGAGGAAATTTTCCACCAAATCATATCTTACTTTTGAGGTCAAATGCTTTCTTTGTTCTCTTTATCTTGAACAAAATCTTAGGAAAAATTATTCCGCATGACCTGAAAGTAAGATACGATGTTTGGGCTGAAACTATGAAAGCAAGATGGCTTTATGAACTAAAACTTATTTTTGATAAAAATTTGAGAGAACACGTCAGAAAAACAAACTGGATAGATGAAATAATAATAAGAAAAGAAGAAATCAATAAAGAAAAAGAAGATAAATAATCAAAACAAAAAAAAGAAGATAATTATTATAGTAAAAGTAAGGAGTAAATAAGAGAGTAAAGGCAAGAATAAAGAGTAAAGGCAAGAATAAATCAGGGAGTGGGAATGGGGAAATTTATTCCTGTAAGCGAACCTTGGCTTACGGGTAAGGAGTTAGAATACGTTCAAGATGCAATAAAAAGCACATTTATATCATCTGAGGGTAAATATATAGAAGAATTTGAGAGAAAATTTGCAAGCTACATAGGAAGGAAATTCGGTGTGGCGTGCTCGAGTGGAACTAACGCTCTGATCTTAGCTTTAAGAGCACTTGAACTTGAAAAAGGTTCAGAAGTTATCTTACCATCTTTCACAATAATATCATGCGCTCTTGCGGTAATATACAATGACCTTATACCTGTTTTTGTCGATTCAGATATGAAGACATGGAACATGAACCCGGATGAGATAGAAAGAAAAATAACTTCAAAAACTAAGGCTATATTGATGGTCCATACATATGGATTCCCCTGTGATGTAGATAGAATAGTAGAAATTGCTCAAAAATACAATCTTTATATCGTAGAAGATTTTGCAGAAGCAATAGGTTCAGAATACAAAGGAGTAAAATGTGGGAATTTTGGTATCATAAGTTGCACAAGCTTTTATGCCAATAAATTAATAACAACGGGAGAAGGTGGAATGTGTTTGACTGACGATGAAAGGCTCGCCGAGAAAATGAAAAGGTTAAGAAACCTTGCTTTTATTCCAGAAAAAAGATTTTTCCATTATGAGCTTGGTTTCAATTTTAGGATGACAAATATCCAAGCAGCTATCGGACTTGCACAAATTGAAAATATTGAACAAAGAATAAAAAAGAAAATTTTTATAGGAGAATCATATTCCAAATTGCTAAAACCACTTGAAGATGAAGGAGTAATTTCTTTACCACCACAAGATCCTCAACACAAAAACACATTTTGGATGTATGGAGTTTTACTGAAAAACGGAATTACTGCGGACGAAATTATGAAAAAGCTCTATGAAAGAGGAATTCAAACAAGACCTTTTTTCTATCCACTTCATCTCCAACCTGCATTTGAAAGATTTTCCTGGTTCAAAAGAGAGAACTTGTCCATATCAGAGTATCTTGGCAAATATGGTTTTTATCTTCCATCTGGCCTGACTTTGGATGAAGAAAAAATAAGATTTGCTGCCGAATCTCTAATTGATATTCTTAAAAAATAAAAGTTTAGCTATGCAAGAGAAAACATTCGACAAGTTTTATTCAAAGTTTTACGATATAATCTACTACGATAAAGACTACAAAAAAGAATGCGACTGGATTGAAAATACTTTGGAAAAGTTCGGAATAAGTGGAAGAAAAATTTTGGATCTCGGATGTGGATCCGGGAACCATGCAATAGAACTTGCAAAAAGAGGATATGAAGTTGTAGGATTAGATAGATCTCAATACATGATGGAAAAAGCAGCTGAGAAAGCAAGAAATGGGAACTTAAAAATTGATTTCATAAAAAAAGATATAAGAGACTTTGACCTTGGGACAAAATTTGATGTAGTAATTTCTATGTTTTCTGTCATAAGTTATATAACTGAAAATCGTGATTTACTTTCTACATTTTCAAATGTAAAAAAACACCTTAAAGATGGAGGTATTTTCATTTTTGACGCATGGTTCGGACCCGCGATCTTACATCAAAAACCCGAACCAAAAATAAAAGAAATAAAAATTTCAAATTCAGAAAAAATAATAAGGTTAACTCTCCCTAAACTCAACATACTTGATCACACGGTAGAGATAACCTACAAAGTATTTTATATTTCAGAAAATAGTTTCGAAGAGTTTGAAGAAGTGCATAAAGTTAGGTATTTTTTCCCAAAGGAAATAGAGTTTTTTCTTACCACTGCAGGATTTGAAAAAGTTCATTTTTTTCCATTTCTCAAATTAGAAGGAGAACCCTCAATAGATGATAGAGATTTTTCATGCATCGCACTATAAAATCTATACAAAACACCGTCCCACAAGTCTAAACTTCTCTTCTTCAAGAATTCCCTTCTTCAATAAGAATTTCTTTATTTTTCTTCTTTTTTATTTTTTATTATAGCATATTTTTCAGTAATGGCAAAAAGAGGTTGGATTTATACAGAAAAAGATGTACATAGAGAGTGGCTGAGAAAAATAGAGCAAGGAGATATAGGTAGAGAATGGTATCTTCTTATTTTCAGGAAAAAACTAAAAATCGTAAAGGATTTCCTTGATAAAGAATGCAAAGGAAAGAGTATATTAGATGTTGGCTGTGGAGAAGGAATTTTAGTAGAAGAATACAGAAAAAAGGGATACGATATACAAGGTGTTGATCCAAATTACGAAAGTGAGTTCGTAAAAATCGGAGATGTAACAAACCTTGAATACGAAGATAATTTGTTTGATGTCATACTGCTTTTAGACGTTCTTGAACATATTCCCTATGACAAACAATATATTGCCCTAAAAGAGATAAAAAGAGTATTGAAAAAAGGAGGTTTGCTTTTGATGAGTGTTCCAAATCTTGCATCTTTTTCCTCAAGAATAAAATTCTTAATCTTCGGTAAATTATCAAGAGCAGATAAAGACTTCAATCATGTGGGAGAAAGACCTTTTAAAGAATACGAAGAACTTCTTACAAAACATGGGTTCAAAATAAATAAAGTTTGGGGTATAACAATAACGTTACCTCTAATTTGGCAACTTATAACCTACTTTCCACAAAAAATGGCTGCAATCCACGATTACCTTCTCAACTCCTTAAATATCCCTTCATTATCTTTGCTCAATATCTTCCTTGCTGAAAATTTAAAGTAAAAGATTTTTAAAAGTAAGAGATTTTTATGAGTTTACAATGTGATCATAAAAAACTTTGAAATTTGGTGAAAACTCAAACTTTGGATAATTCTCTTTTATTGAATTCACAAATTCTGCATAATTTTTGTTAATCTCACCTACTGCTCGTGAGATTTCTGTAAATGAATCAATTACAACTCCAAATTTGTTTTCCTCTGTTGTTTCTTTGAGTTCTGGCATATTTTTTACAATAACTGGCTTTCCACAAGATAAATATCTGAAATATTTTGATGCTGACCATCCAGCGAATCTGTCGTTCAACCTCTCCGTGTTATACCATACAAATCCTATATCATGGTTCAAAACGAAATTTTTGAAATCTTCATATCCCAAAACTCTCTCGTATATTTTGACATTTTTCAATTTTGAAAGCTTCTCTTTTATTTCGGATATTCCATATTTTGATATCCCATGAAAGACAAAAATAAAATCACTATTTTTTATGTGCTCTTCTATTCCTTCGAGTATATCTTTCTCGAGTCCACCTGCAAACAAGACTTTTACTTTTTTGTGTGGTTTTTTGCGAAAATTCCAAACCGCAAAATCGTAACTGTTTGGTATCACAAATTTTGGACAACTTATTTTGAAAATCTCCTCTGATATTTTCATTCTTAGTGGGCTCAAAGAAACAAAAAAATCAGAATTAGATATAAAAATCTGCTCCAAAAATTTCCCTATTCGTTTTTTTAGTGGATTTTGGTAATCAAGAGAAAAAAGTTCAAGGTGATAACAAACAACCTTTATTTTTTTCATTTTTTTTATTATTGGTAAAGAAAAGGAACAAGCCATAATATCTGCCGGGTCATACACAAAAAGAAAATCGTATTTCATATTTTTCAAAGCGGAAAAACACAGCTTTATTCTTCTGAAAAAATTTCTTTCTCCCTTCTTTATCTGATTGACATAAATCTTATCTTCATCATCTACATCCAAACCAGATACCAGAATGTTCTCATGACCTTGCAATTTCAAAAATTTCACGATGTGATATAAAGGTATACAACTTGAAAAATATCCAAATGGCTTTGTAAGTATATGAAGAAACCGCATAAGAAGCTTTCACCCTTTTCCTTCTATTCCATCAAATCTTTCTTTATCTTTCTCGCCCGTGTATGGACCTTGCTTTACTTCTATCAAAATAGAATCTTCTAAAAACTCAAATCCATGCGCACCCCCGCAAAGCAGTATCATATCTCCCACCTCTAAAATCTCCGATGAAATATATTGCTTTCTGCTGTTATATAAATTTATTTTGACTTTCCCTTTTTTTACAAAAAGAACCTCCTGTGTAAAATGAACTTCCCTTCTGTTATATATGTGTCTATGAGCCTGAATTATATCACCTTTTTTATGCGGCAAAAAACCAAGTTGTTGCGAAAGATTATCTGGTGTAAAAAACTCTATTTTATCTGATGAAAACCTATCTCTCAAAATCACCGCTATAAGCTCTCCTTCCGAGTATATATATTCTAATCCGTCTTTTGGTGTCTCCTTAATCATTGCCTTCTACCTTTTAATAAAAAAATTACCATTTAATAAAAAATTACCTAAAAACACCAAAAATTCCACAAAGTTAGAATCAAAAATTTGAACAATCATTCAAAAAAGTTGAAAAGTTTATCAAAAATTTGAAAAAAAAGAATTAAATTATTTTTCACTATGGAGACAAGTTCATCGGGAAGATTGATTTTAAAGTGGGGAAAAGAATCAAAAATAAAAAATGTACCCGAACTTTTCAGAGAAAGAGTGGAAAGATCATACGGGAAACTTGCCTACAAATACAAAGATAAAACTGGCAAATGGGTAGAAGTATCATGGGGTGAAATGAAGAAAAAAGTTGATTCTGCTGCGACATTTTTAATAAAGGATGGAATAAATAAAGGAGACAAAATTGCCGTATTATCTGATACAAGACCTGAGTGGGCAATAGTAGATCTTGCAATCCTATCATCAGGTGCAATAACAGTAGGACTATACCCTACCCTATCTCCGAGTCAAATTGAGTTTCTTCTGAATCACTCAGATTCTGTTATGCTATTTGTTGAAAATAAAGAGAAGTTAGAAAAAATAATTGAGATAAAAGATAAAATTCCAAAAATAAGAAAGATAATAGTTTTTGAGCCAGAAGGATGTGAAAAATACTTTGATTCACCCACATTTTTGAGTTTTTCAAAATGTCTTTCAGTTGAGCCAGATGAAGAACTCGTTCAAGAAAGAATAAATCAAATTGGTAAAGATGATGTAGCTATAATGGTCTATACATCAGGAACCACTGGGGATCCAAAAGGAGCTATGATATCTCATGGGAACATAATTGCATTCCTCTCTTCTTTTGATGATTTTGCAGATATATTAGAAATAGGAGATGACGATATAAGCTATCATTTTTTACCTATGGCACATGTAGCAGAACACATAGCAGGATTTTTCGGTAGGATAAACATCGGGCTTGCAGCAGCGTATGCAACGAGCATAAAAGCGGTAGTAGACGAAATAAAGGAAGTGAAACCAACTGTTTTCGGAGCAGTTCCAAGAATCTTTGAAAAAGCCTATGCAAGAATACAAGAAGAAGTTGGGAAGCTTCCAGAAAGAAGACAGAAAATTTTCAAATGGGCAGAAAAAGTTGGTAGAGAATATGTAAGATTTCTTAACGAAAGAAAACCTATTCCTTTATCTTTGAAAGTAAAGTATAAGATAGCATATGAGCTTGTTTTGAGAAGAATAAAAGAGGCATTTGGTGGAAGAGTAAAGTATTTTATAACAGGAGCTGCTCCTATACCTTATGAAATTCTTGAGTTCATGTGGGCTTGCAACCTCAAAATATATGAAGTGTATGGTCTCACAGAAGCAACAGTTATAACTCATGCGAACACACCTTTGGAATTTAAACTCGGCACAGTCGGAAAACCTATAAAATGTGTTGAATGTAAGATAGCGGAAGATGGAGAAATACTAATAAGAGGTCCGATAGTTTTCAAAGGCTACTACAAAAATGAAAAAGCCACACGAGAAGCAATAGATGAAGAAGGATGGTTACACACCGGAGACATTGGGGAAATAGATAGCGAAGGTTTTCTAAAAATAAAAGATAGGAAAAAGCACATAATAATAACTGCTGGTGGGAAAAATATAATCCCTGCTGAAATAGAAAATAAAATAAAAGCACAAGATATAATAATTTCTCAGGCTCATGTTCATGGAGATGGAAGACCCTATCTTGTCGCTTTAATTACTTTGAACTCACAGGAAGCTTTGGAATTCGCAATAAAAAATAACATCCTTGATGAAAAAGAAAAAGAGAAAGCAAAAAAAATATTAAATGAATTAGCAGAAAAACCACTATCAAGACCGGAAGGCTTGGACGAACTTATGAAGAAAATATCAAATCACCCACTTATATACGAGAGAGTGAAAAGAGCGGTTGAAAATGCAAACAAAGAGTTATCACGAGTTGAAAACATAAGAAAATTCAAAATTTTTGAAAGGGATTTTTACATAGACGAAGGAGAAATAACCCCAACGCTCAAAGTAAAACGAAAAGAAATAGAAAAAAAATTCAAACACATTTTTGATGAAATGTATAAAGAATAAATTTTTCTGTATTTCTTACCATCTTCAGAATTGACCCTCTAAATTTTTGTATATCTTATGTCCTCAAACAAGCAATTTTCTCCTATAAACTTAGCTACCACAGTTCCCGTCGGACCGTTTCTATTTTTTGCAATTATTATTTCTGCTATTCTTGCTCTCTCACAGCAATCAAAAGAATCTTCCTTTTCTCTTCTATCATCTGTTAATGATCTTGGGCATGGGTTATAATAGTGATCTCGGTAAAGCATAATGACTATATCTGAATCTTGTTCAAGGCTCCCTGATTCTCTGAGGTCCGAAAGTTGAGGGCGCTTATTATCACCTCTCCTTTCTGGCTCACGCGAAAGCTGCGAAAGAGCAACAACCGGTACATCAAGTTCTTTCGCAAGAGATTTCAAAAGACGAGAAATATTTGATATCTCTTCTTCCCTTCTTTCCACCTTCCATTCAACAAAAATCTGCTGAATATAATCTATAAATATAGCTCCGATTCCTTTTTCTTCCCTTATTCTTTTAGCAAGAGATCTTATTTGAGTTATACCATTTGCAGTGTCATTAAAGTATATCGGCAAAGACGCCANCTCTCTTGCTGAATTTGATAACCTTACTNTTTCTGATTCAGATAAATCTTTTGCTATTATCCTTTTCAGTGGAATTCCGCTATGCATAGAAAGTAATCGCAAAAGTAAAAGTCTAATTGGCATCTCCAGAGAGAAAAAACAAACAGGAATGCCCTCCTTCGCCATATAATATGCCACAGATAAAGCGAAACTTGTCTTACCCATCCCAGGTCTTCCAGCTATTATCACAAAGTCCGCTGGATGAAATCCAACAATTTTTTCATCCAAAGAAGGGAAACAAGACGGCACAGCCTGCCTCCCCTCACTTCCTATAACCTCTTTTTGAACAAATGAAACTATGTCTTCAACAGAATAGAAATCAGGATTAACAGATTCTTGAACTATTTCAGCTATTTCTTTTTCTACCCGAGAGACAAATTCCCATGTGTTTGGAACACCCCAAGATATTTCTTCTATGAAAGTTCTCATTTTTTGTACAAGTCTGCGCAAAATCATTTTCTCTTTGAGTTTCCTCGCAAAACTTTCTAAAAATGAAGCCGATGGTATATAGGATGGCAAGGACAAAATAAATTCCTCACCGCCAACCCTTTCAAGCTTATCTGTTAATTTCAACTCTTCTATAACATTATCCGGCGTTATATCATCATCTCTTTTTCTTAAAGATAGCATAGCAAGAAAAATCTGCCTGCAAGCCGGATCAAAAAAAGCTTCCTCTGGCGTCTTCCCAAGTATTTGTATAACATCCTCCATAAGATCACCTCTTAATAGAATTCCCCCAAGAACCGCTTTTTCAAGCTTCGGGTCAAATGGGAGATCGTCAGAAGAAAATCTTTGTAAAGGCATATTGCCAAAATAAATTAATCCGTTTTCACTTTAATTTACAAATAATCAAGCAAAAAACTAAATGAATTTTTACAATAATCTCTCTTAAATACCTACGAACAATTATTTATTAATTTTCTCAAAAGAATTTTTTGTAAATTAATCTTCTTTCTACTATGGGTTATGAGATAGCTTTCCTTGGACTCGGGAATCTTGGTAGAGCAATAGTAAAGAGAATGAAGGAAGTTTTACCAAACATAAACTTTTATTTGTGGACACAAGATGTATCGCGAGCGGAACTTTTCTCTTCCGAAATAAAAGCAGTAAGAATAATAAAACCTGAAAAAATCCAAAAAGATATAAGATACATATTCTTGTGCCTTTTTGACAGCTCAGCAGTACAAAACATATTAGAAAAAATACCAAAAGATGGAAAAGTAATAGTAGATCTTACAACTAATCATCCAAAAAAAGTATTAGAATTTCGTGAAATTGTAGAAAAAAATAAAGGTGAGTATATAGAAAGTCCAGTATTAGGTAGCGTAATTCCTGCATCACAAGGTAAGCTTACATTACTTGTATGCGGTAAAGAAAAAATTTTCAACGAAGTAAAACCATTTTTAGAAGCTATTTCTTCAAAGATATTCTATTTCGGAGAGAATTTTTCACAAGCGTCTTATCTGAAACTCATAAACAATCTTGTTCTCGCAGAATTCATGATGGCTCTCTCGGAGGCAGTAGCAGTAGGAGAAATATTAGGATTCTCTCCCGAAACAGTTTTAGAAGTCCTTTCTTATGGAGCTGGAAAATCAGCAATTTTAGAGAGCAAAAAAGAAAAGCTAATTAAAAAAGATTTTTCCCCACACTTTTCAGTATCGCTCATAAGGAA
The DNA here is from genome assembly GCA_000494225.1 of Candidatus Calescibacterium nevadense OTU 1. Lineage (GTDB taxonomy): Bacteria > Calescibacteriota > Calescibacteriia > Calescibacteriales > Calescibacteriaceae > Calescibacterium > Calescibacterium nevadense. The sequence goes on along the minus strand of AWOA01000002.1, from coordinate 37,575 downwards.
AGATCTTATGTATCTCAAAGAAGTTGTCAAAGAGAAATTAGGTAGAAACAACGGATTAGAATTAGAAGAAGATCTACCATTCATTAACAATCTGAAAAATTATGACCAAGCTTTTAAAAGCGGACTTGCGCAACTTGATTTCTCCTCAATATATGAAATAATTAAAAACAAAGTCCTAAACTCAAAATCCCAAAAATTACAAAAATAGCGAAATAATGATAAAAAAATTAAATGTAGAGTAGAAGAAAAAAATAAAGAGTATATAAAAATAATAGTTAAATAAACAACAAAAAGAAAAATAAAGAGGAACGAAAAACAAAGAAGAACAAAAAATACGAAAAAGCAAAAAAAAGAAAGAAAAAAAAGAAAATATGAACGGAACAATTAGGAAAAATGCTTGAAGAGAAATCAAAGAAAAAAGAAAATCTTCACAAAGGAAGCAACTTTCAAAATGTTCTTATCTTTCTAAAACCGAACATAGAACCGGAAAAGGTAGAAAGAGTAGTAGATATACTGACACAAAAAGGCAAAAAAGTTTTTCTAACAGAAGGAATAAATGAAAAGCTCCCAAAATTCAGACATCTCCCAGTTGCGCACAATCTGAAAGAAATTGACATCATTTTTGTTCTTGGAGGAGATGGAGCAATATTACGTACATGCGAAAAACTAATAGAAGAAAGAAAATTATCCATTCCAATAGCTGGAATAAATATGGGAAGAGTTGGCTTTCTGACCTTCGGAGAAGAACGGCCGGAAGAAGTAATAGACCAAGTGATAAAAGGAGAATATAAAACCGAGGAAATAAATGTTCTCACATGCTCTGTTATAAAAGAAAATGAAACAAGAAAAGAAAAAAAAGAATTTTTCGCAGTGAACGATTTTTTAGTAAAAAGTCCAGACGGAATTTTAGAATTTGAAATCTTCTGTGAAGACGATTTTATGGGAAAAATAAGGGCAGATGGTGTCCTGATATCATCACAAGTAGGTTCAACAGCCTACAATCTCTCTCTCGGGGGACCGATAGTATATTCCGGAACAGAAGTAATATTGATATCTTTTCTCGCTCCTTTTTCGCTCTTTTCAAGGTCAGTTGTTCTTCCAAAAAACAAAAGTGTTTATCTGAAAAGTTCAAGCGAAGCCGTAATATATGCTGATGGCAAAAAAAAGATATCATTAGAAAAAAATAAAGAAGTCGCAGAGTTCAGATATTCTGATTTCAAAATAAAAATATTGAAGGGCAAAAAAACAACATTCTTTGTCTCATTAAGGAAAAAATTCAACTGGCTACTTTAATCAATCAAGCAACCAAAAAAGCAAATCGATTAAAGCAATACAAAAATCATTAGTTCTCATTTTTCAAGATATTTTTCAAGTACTTATCTCTGAAAGCTCTATCAAATAAAGATGGATCAACTTCGGAAGCGGCTTTCAAATATTCAAATGCTTTCTCCCTATCACCTTTTGCTGCATATAAAGATGCAAGATTAAAAAATTTCGCTCCTTTTTCCCTGAAATCTTGCGGTTCAAAAGAATTTAAAATTTCTTCTGCCTTATCAAATTCCCCTTTATTAATATAAACAGTAGAAAGGTTTATAAGAACTCTCATGTCTTGTGGTTTTATACTTTTTGCAAGTTCGAGATACTTTTCAGCCATATCATAATCTTTGAATTCAGCATAACTTGCCCCGATCGCAAAATAAGCCATAAATTTAACTGAATTGACATCAAAAACTCTATCAGGCAAAGGTAATTTATAATACTTCCATGAAGGAGAATTTTCTATTTCTTCAAGAGCTTTTTGACCATACTCTATCGCTTTTTGGTAATCACCTTTCATAAAATACGCATTAGCAACCAACGCGTAAGCTTCGGGAATATTTGCTGGATTTGAATCAGTAGAACGGAGCAAGTATTCAATTCCTTTATCTATTTGCCCAAGCTGGACATACATGTTCCCAAGCTCCCTGACACCCTTTCCGAAATAAGGAACATACTTTATTGTTTGTTCAAGTAGGTCAATTGTTCTTTGATTAAGCACCCCCCCGAATTTTCCTAAATAAAGATAAGCTAAATCATAATAAGTTCTTTCGGCTGGATTATCATGTTTTAGCGAAGCGAGATAATATCTTTCTGATATGTCAAAATTTCTAAATCTTTTTTGCCACTGAGCAATTCTATAATATATTTCTGCAAGCATAAGATTTCTTGCGGCAAAAAAACCGATACTCGCTCTACAAACTTTTCTCTTGACCTGACAAGAAAATTGAGAGAAACCAGTCTCCTTTGTGCAGAAAGGAATTCCATCAATACATGGAGCTCCAAGAGAAGCAATAAAAACTCCCAACCCCGGTAGCAAAGCCACAAGTCTTTTATTTATTTCAAGCTCAATAGGTTTCTGACCAAAAATATAAGAATGAATAAGCTCTAAAAGTCCCAAATTAGCCCAGAACATCAAAACAGATCCTGGCCACTGCAAAGAGAAATTAAATGAAGCACTTGCAAGAAGCGAAATAATCCCCAAAAATAACCCAGTTGCTATGAAGAACAAATCCTCTTCTTCTTTCCTAAATTCCCTTGCTTTTGAGAATATATCAAGATAAATTTTTAGGATAATGAATATTATTGATATGAAAATACCAAAACCCACAATACCAAGGTCTACGAATATCTGTAAGAACTCATTATGAGCTTTATCAACTCTTGTGTTAGTAAAGATTGTATTTTCATCTAAAAGGCGAGGAGCATACTTCCATGAATATATTTCAAAATTCCCTCCACCCACACCGATTATTGGGTCTTCTTTTATCATCTCGAGACCTCCGCTCCATGCTAAAAGACGGGTTGATACAGAAGAACCAGGTCCAACTTGAACAAATGATTTAAATCTCGCAACCATTACATCCCCGAACTTCGTTTGTGTGAAGAAAATAAAAAGGAAAATACAAGTTGCCAAAACCCCTAAGGCTAAGTATTTTGAAATTCTTGATAATGGAATCCTTCTTGTTATGTGAGCAAGATAAATCAACGAGAAGAAAATGATAAAGGTAATTAGCCCGACCCATCCTGCCCTATTTTTTGAAGCAACTATGTAAATGAAAGTTATGGTGGAAGAGGAAGCAAAAAGAACCTTCATAATGATATTTTTCTCTACAAAAGCAAAAGCTAAAATTACAGGAAAAACAGTAAGTAAATATTCAACAGCAAAGTTTGAAAGGCCAAAAGTGGTTATAGGATTTGGANTNCCGTATTGGTCAGGAGGCATAGGAAAAACACCTAAAACTTGAAGGAAACCGTAGCCAGATACAATTGATGCTGATATAGCACTGAAAAATGCAATAGCTTTAATTTCTTTCCTCTGAAATAAAAAGAATTGCAATGTGATGTATGCTAGAACACCGGGAGCTATCATAACTGCTAAATTCTGTGTTTTGTATGGATTATAAGCCCAAATCGCAGATGCAGTTCCTAAAAATAAAAAAAGAACAACAGGTATAAAAGTCTTTGGTAAGTTAAAGTATATTTTTTTTGACTTTAATGCAATATATGCTAAAACAATCCCAGCAAAAGCAAGTGAAATATAAGCAACTGATATTTTTGACCAAACGTACTCTATTTCATATTTAAAAAGCGGAGGCAAAAAAACATAAATGATGAACGGAACAACTTTGAGGATTGAGTCAAAATCCCATCTTTCCGATGAAATTTCAGATTTATCGGTGGGTGAATAACCCCTTCCAGCGGAGGCGGAACTCTTTCCAGAAATTCCTTGAATTTGACCTGGAACCTCCTTTTTTTCCTTATTTTTCGTCTTCGACATACCTCTATTTTATATTTTTATTTGTTGCAAAAAAAGGTAAATAAATAAAAAATAAAATAAAATAAAATAAAAAAATAAAATTTTATTTTAAGGTTAAAATTTATTCAAGTTAAAAATTTTAGATTTTACTGAAACGAGCTTCTAAAAAATCTTTATCAACAAAAATTGCATTGCAAACTTCATAATCTAATCCCTCCACATCCACTGATAAAATATCAATTTCCTGACCCGCTGGCATATATTTATCTAAAATCTCTTCCAATGTGGTTGTCTGAATCTCAATAACATCTTTATAACCAACTTTTTCAGCAAGTTCCTCAGAGAAAGTATTAAAGAATTTGAAGTCACCATCAAACATGAAAAATTTTAAAGTTCTTTTTTCACTTGAGATTGCTGCTTCTACGTTTATATCTCTTGGTCGGAGTTTTCTAAAAAGTCTCGTACTTTGCGGAGTAGCATCTATATTTATTCCTCTCCATCCTTTTTTGTAAAAATAATATGTGTTTGATAAAAATTTTGGATGGTAAGCACCAACATCTACATAGAATCCACTTTTCTGATTTTCAAATAGATTTCTTAAAATCACATCTTCGCCAAATTCCGAATATGATTTTACAGCATAATCATCTATATATTTCCGTTTCAACCTCACCAACCTTCCCACGAAATAGTCCGGAAGTATCTTCTTGAGAATATGCTTAATAATTGTAATCATTATATATCATCTGATAATCTAAATTCTAATTAAAATTTTTCTATTTTTTTACTATTTTTCTACTATCTAACTTATTTTTACAAGGTGCATTGAAGTAGAAGGGGGCAAAATAGGTTTATCTGTTGGGTTAAAGCATTTGAACCTATATCGGAAAAATTTGGAAAAACAATTATAGGATTTGGAACACTTACATAAATGATAGAAGTAATATCGTAAACATTTAAATTTACACTTGCTATATATATAGCCACATCCAGGAATATTTCCATTAGAATCCGACTTTAACACCAAAATATCATATCCACCAGCTCCAAAAGAAGAAGACGAATGTAATAATTAGTATATATCCCAACTGATTTCTACTTACTTTTTATTTCTTTCTGCCATCTTATTCTGCTTAAAAGTTCAGTAAATCTTTTATCTTCCCACAAGCGAGATGAAAAATACCTATCCCCTGAATCTGGTAAAATGGCAACTATGTTTATGTTCGGTGAGCTATTTGAAGATATACGATGTGGAGCAAATTCTCTTGCAATAATCTCAGACGCTTTCAAAGCAGCACCCGCCGATGGTCCTATAAATAATCCCTCATGTGAAGCAACGAGACGACACATACGATATGCATCCTCTGTTTTCACCCTTACATAAAAATCAGGGAAATTTACATCAAAGATTTTAGGAATAACGGAGTATTTCGTGTTGCGCAATCCTTCAAGACCATGAACTGGTTCCTCTGGCTCAACCGCCACAACTTTTAGCGATGGATTAAGCTCTTTTAACCTTTTTCCAGCACCCATTATCGTTCCACCAGTTCCCACTCCTGCGACAAAAAAATCTACCTTACCTCCCAAACTCTGCCATATCTCCAAAGATGTTGTATTATAGTGAGCTTTTGGATTTGCTAAATTTGAATATTGATCCGGCTTGAAATACAAATCCGGATTTTTTTCGTAAATTCTCATACACTCATCCATGGCCCCGTCCGAACCTTCAAGTGGGTCAGTCAAAATAAGTTCAGCACCAAATATAGTAAGAATTTTCAATCTCTCAAAAGAAGCATTTGAAGGTATGCAGAGTCTCAATTTTATTCCTAAAACTGCACAAATCATAGCGTAGGCTATACCAGTATTGCCCGAAGTTGAATCAAGAACTATTTTCTCACTTGTGAGATTACCCGACCTTATTCCGTCTTCTATCATAAAAAGGGCTGGTCTATCTTTTATAGACCCCCCTGGATTTAACCCCTCAACCTTTCCCCATATATTGATATTTTCTGGGAGAGAAAGAATTTTCTTTAATCTATCAAGCTTAATACATGGAGTATTTCCTATTCTTGATATTATGGAAAATCTTTTTGCTTCTTCAAATCTTCTGAGAAGTTCCTCATCCATACCATGTCCTCCTCCTGTTTAAACAGAACGTTTTTCACATTACATCCCATAAGTAAAATCTTTTAATGTATCTTTATACAAATCTTCAAAGTTTTCAATTGTAGGTTCTATTGTTTTGACTGGCGGAACATATTCTGTAAGAGCTTCTTGAGTTTTTATTCCGTTTCCCGTCAAAGATATAAGAACGCTATCTGATTTTGATATTTTGCCGCTTTCAAGAAGTCTCAAAAACGCTCCCATCGTTACTCCTCCCGCTGTTTCCGTAAATATACCTTCTTTTTCTGCAAGAATTTTTATTGCATCAACTATCTCTTTATCGGACGGAGATTCAGCCCAACCTCCTGACTCCCTTATTATCTTTATAGCGTAGTATCCATCTGGTGGATTTCCTATCGCAAGAGATTTAGCAATTGTTTTTGGATTCTTGACAGGAGTAAAAATTGAGAGACCTTTTTTTACTGCATCAACTATTGGAGCACATCCTTCTGCCTGAGCCCCATACATCCTTACATCAACTTCTTTAAGTAATCCCAACATTTTGAATTCCAAAAATGCCTTCCATATCTTTGTTATCAAAGAGCCACCAGCCATAGGAACTATAACATGGTCTGGAAGCCTGAAAGAAAGTTGCTCTGCAATTTCAAATCCGTAAGATTTTGAACCTTCCGAGTAGAAAGGTCTTATGTTTATATTAACAAAAGCTATCCTGTATTTTTCTGCTATCTCGGCAGATAATCTATTCACATCATCGTAACTCCCTTTTATTCCTATAACTTCAACTCCGTATATAGATGAAGCTAAAATTTTTGTTGGTTCAAGATCGTAAGGTATAAATATGAAAGCTTTCATTCCGTATATAGAAGCTATTGAGGCAACGGAGTTTGCAAGGTTTCCAGTCGATGCACAGGCAACCGCTTTGAAGCCAAATTCCTTTGCCTTCTTTACCGCAATTGATACAACTCTATCTTTGAAAGACAGAGTTGGAAAATTGACCCCATCGTTTTTTATCCATATTTCTTTGCACCCAAGATATTTCTCAAGATTTCTTGCTCTGAAAAGTGGAGTAAATCCTACATCATATACAACCGGATCTCCCTCTATTGGTAATAGTTCCTTATATCTCCACATATTAGGTTTCCTTGAACGTAGCATAGACTTTGTGAGCTTTATATTCTCATAATCGTACACAACTTCAAGGGGACCAAAACAAACTTCGCATATATGAACCGGGGCTATCTCATACTCTCTTTTACATTCCCTACATCTCAGACCCTTAACATAAGATTTGTTGCTAATGTTCCTACCACTATTGTTTCCTCTTTTTAATTCCGCCATCTATTCACTTCCCCCCTTATTCTTTGTATTTTTACAAAAGCGATAAAAAAAATAAATTTCTCAAAAAGTATGAGATATAATGAGAAAGTTTGAAAAATTTTTCCCAGATTTGAAGTCATTTGAAGAAGAAGAGAGTTTTGTAAGATGGTTCATATATTTGCGATATATTGCATTTTTTACCACAACGATTATTTTGCTCGCAAGCTACCTTGTTTTTCGGATTTTATCAGATGAACAATTTTTGTATCTTTTGCTGATTTCAGTAGGAGTCGGAATATCAAATTTCATTTTTTCAAAGATTATAAATAAAATAAGCCACTCAAAGCATCTCATAATACAGATGTTCTGCGACATTCTGTTCATAACTTTACTTCTCTACTTCTCCGGATGGGCAGAAAATCCTTTCTTCGTAATATATGTGTTTCACGCAATAATATCAGGAATAATTTTTGACAAGAAAACATCCCTTTCTATCTCAGCTATAATATGGATCATTTCTTCCTTTGTAAGCTTTATGATATATTCTGGAGTAATTCCACATTTTGAGCTTTTTGGAACGAGAATCTTAACTAAATTAGAATTTATATTGGGTTTCATTTCAGCGGTTGGAGTTTTACTTTTTGCATCGTCTTACTTTACATCCTTTCTTACACAAGTTCTAAAAGAAAAAATAAAAACAGAGAAAGAATTACACCTTGAAATTCTGAGATATTCCCGCCTTGCAACAGTAGGCGAGATCTCGGCTCAAATCATCCATAACATAAGTACTCCTTTGACCGTGGTATTCGGCAAAATCTCAATTCTCTCCGAAAAACTTAAGAAAATTCAAAACAACCAAGCGATATCAGATGATATAGAAAAAATAAAGAAAGAAATAGAAAGTGTGAAAGAAGAAACAGAAAAAATAATAAATAATACCCGCAAATTTTCTCAAATAGCAAGATACGAGACAAGAGAAGAAAAATTCAAAATAAACGACATAGTTGAAAAAATAATAAAACTCACATCATTCATAGCAGAAAAAGAGAAAGTAAAAGTTATAAGAGAAATATCAGATGTTCCAAAAGTAAAAGGTAATCCCGATGAAATAGAGCAAGTAATTATGAACCTTATAACAAATGCAATAGATGCTATGCAAAGCTCAAAAGAAAAAATCCTGAAAATAAGAACATATAGAAAAGGTGATTTTGTAGTTTGCGAAGTTCAAGACACAGGACCAGGAATACCTGAAAACATCAAAGACAAAATTTTCACCCCGTTTTTTACAACGAAAAAAACTGGAACAGGTATTGGACTTTCAAGCTCAAAAAGAATAATAAAAAAATACGGAGGAGAAATATTATTTGAATCAGAAGAAGGAAAAGGAACAAGATTTTTTGTGATGCTACCAGTACAAAAAGAAGAAAATTAATTATTAGCAACAAATAGTTTCATTAATTATTAATTATTTTTTTATTATTTTTATTATTATTTAAGAATTTTTTCTCCAACTTACACATCAAGTTTGTCAGAAAATTTCCAAAAATTTTACACAAGACCAAAAAAATAATATGGTGATAGCAATAACCAACGAAAAATAAAAAATCAATGGAATCAAAATACAAAATTCTCGCAGTAGACGATGAAGAGAAAATTTTAGATCTAATAGAGGATATACTGCTAACATCAGAAGATTTTAGTTTTGAAATAAAAAAAGCAAAGAGTGAAGCGGAAGCGTATGAAGAAATAAGAAAATCTCAATTTGATATAGCAATAATTGACCTGAAATTAGGTGAAAAAGGTGATGAAGGGATTGAAATAGCAAAAAAAATAAAAAGCATATCTCCAAAAACTTTGATAATAATAGCGACGGCGTATCCGTCTTTGGAGACAGCAATATCTGCTTTGCGACTTGAAAGCCACGACTACCTTATAAAACCCTTTACACCAGAACAACTCATCAGCTCAATCTTACGAGCTATAAAAAAAATAAAAATGAGAGAAAAAGAAGAGATTAAACTAATCGAAAACTCAAACTTTAACGATTTTGGAGAGATAATATTTGTGAGCGAGAAAATGAAAAAAATAATGGAAACAGTTCAAAAAATAGCACCAGTAGACTGCGAGGTTCTAATAACAGGAGAAAGCGGGGTAGGAAAAGAACTCGTAGCGAGAACAATTCATAAACTTTCCCGAAGGTCAAGCAAAGAATTTATTGCGGTGAACTCAGCAGCAATACCGGAAAATCTTATAGAAGCAGAGCTTTTCGGATATGAAAAAGGAGCTTTCACAGGAGCAAATCATACAAAGAAAGGTCTCATAGAATGCGCAGATGGAGGAACCTTATTTTTAGACGAAATATGCGATATGCCACCTCAATCGCAAGCTAAACTCTTGAGATTCCTTCAGGAAAAAACAATAAGAAGACTTGGAAGCACAAAAGAAATAAAATTAGATGTCAGAGTAATCGCCGCTACAAACAAAGATATAGAAAATGAAGTTAAAGAAGGAAAATTCAGAGAAGACCTATTCTGGCGCATAAATCAAGTCCATATATACATACCTCCTCTGAGAGAAAGAAAAGAGGATATTCCAGCTCTTGCAAATTACTTTCTGAAAAAGTACTCAGTGGAACTCGGAAAAGAAATAGAAGGTTTTGATGAAGAAGCAGTAAAAATCTTTGAAAAGTATCCCTGGCCGGGAAATGTTAGAGAAATGCAAAATGTGATAAAAAAAATTGTGATATTTTCTCAAAATCACATAATAACTAAAAAAGATATTCCAGAAAACATAATAGAAAATTCAAAATACCCCTACNTCACAGAAGACAAAAGAGAAGAAATTCTGAGAATAGATGAAATAAAGAAAAAGTACTTGGAGGAAGTTATAGAAAAGTTTGACGGAGACGTAAGGGAAGCACAAAAATTTTTAGGAGTATCAAAATCAACTTTCTACCGATTACTCAAAAAATACAACATAAACCCAGAGAAAATCAAAAAATCAAATCAAATGAAATAATCAAGAAACTAAAATAAAAATCACTAAATTTAGTAAAGGAGNTTAAAAGCAATGAAGGTACGGAAATTTTTGTTTGCATTTTTTACTTTAAATTTCCTGACTCTTTGCTCAGATGGAAAAATAGATAACATCGGATCTCAAGACAAAAATGATAAAGCAAAAATCTCAGAATTACAGCCAGATATAAATACCTTTCTCCAAGGTCCCCCAGCATTAGCAAAAGCTAAAAATTGCGAAAATGTAATAGTTTATCTTTCAACTTTAATCGGTGCCCAAATAGAAAGAATGAAAAATATAGATGTAAGTAAAATAAAAAGAGGAGGCGCAGAAACAACTGTACTTCTGGCACAAGAAGAAGTTAGTACGAATTTCTCACAATACTTTGTAGGAGAACCCCAACCTGAATTTTCTGAAACTAATGTCCTTGAAAGAGGAATAGACGAAGCTGATATCGTAAAAACAGACGGAAAATATATCTACCTTGTAGATCAAGGATTAATAAGAGTTGTTTCTGCATATCCACCAGAACAAATTACAAAAGTAACGCAAATCTCTACGCAAGGAACCGAGATTTTGACCTTGAACAGAAAAATATACTCATTTTCGGGGAGAACATATCAGTGGTGGTGGGATCCGTGGCTCATATGGTACGGAGTTGGAAACTATAGCTCAACATCTAAAATAGAACAAATCAACTTTGAAGGAGATAAACTTTCTCTTGAATCTGTTTTAGAGGTTGAGGGAGTTTATGATAGCGCACGACTTTACAAAGGAGATATCTTTATCGTCGGAACGTCGTACCTTAAATTAAACAATTACGCAAACTATGCAAATAGCTATGGTATCAAAAAAATTGTTCCTGGAGAAGGCACCGATATATCAGTATTTTTGCCAAAGGTAAGGTTTATAAAGTTTGCTGATGATGGAACGGCGGTTTTAGAAGAAAGACCAATTGCGAACTGCGAAAATATATATATTTCATCTGTAACTCGTGGAATAGGTGTAATATGGGTTTTCATAAAAAACAGAAACGAGATAAAAAGATATGCAGTTCTGGGAGTATCGGGACTTATCACAAAACCATATGTGTATATGTCGCAAGAAGCTTTATATATACTCTTTTCAGATGCTGAATGGAAAACAACAGACGAAGGTATTTGGGTACAAGAACCAAAAACAGTAATCTATAAGCTCAAAATTGAAAATGGAGAACTTGTTTTTCAGGCTGGAACAGAAGTTGAAGGAATTATACCTGATAACTGGTGGTCAGGACAAAATTCTCTGTTTTCCATAAATGAATATAATGGATTTTTAAGAGTTGCCCTCACAACAAGAGTATGGCAAGCAAAAAATCCAGACAATATGATTTTCATTTTTGATCAAAACCTCAAAAAAGTGGGTGAACTGAGAGGGCTTAAACCCGAAGAAGATATATATGCTGTAAGATTTGCAGGTGAAAGAGGATACGTTGTAACCTTCAGAATAATAGACCCTCTTTTTGTTTTAGACCTTTCTGACCCTCAAAATCCCAAAATCGCCGGAGAACTTGAAATCCCCGGATTTTCATCTTATATACATCCTATTGGAGATAATAAACTATTCGCACTGGGAAGGGAAAACTGGAAGCTCCAAGCCTCCCTATTTGATGTTTCAGACCCGCAATCTCCAAAACCTATAACAAGAATATACCTTTCAGAAAACAGTTCATCCCACTCAGAGGGAGAACGAAACTACAAAGCAATAACTTTCTTCAAAGATTTCGTAGCTCTACCATTTACAAAATACACATATTACTATTCATCGTGCTACTATTCTCAAAAGGAAGGGGGATTTATAATCTTGAGACTCTCAGATAATAGCATAAGTCTGAAAGGAAAAGCAATTCCAACAGAACTTTGCAAAGAGGAAACAATATATAGAGGATGTGAATACACAGCAGAACATTGTTCAAATCCTTTACGAGCAGTCTTTATAGATAGCTTCATCTACGGTGTAATGTCAGAAGGAATAAAAGTTTGGAATTATGACTTGGACAATATAAGTTTTATAAGGTTTTAAAATTTTAAGTTCTATAAAACCCTGAAATCAAAAGAATTGAATTCCACCAAAAATTACAGAGATTGCAGTTAAATATTTAGAGGTTCCGGATTTTGTGCGGAATGAAAATGGTATTCATCTGGGTAAATCTTGAGGCGTTTTAGCATTCTCCATCTTTGGAAATTCTTTGGCAACATTCCTTTCACTGCAAAATAAATCAATCTCTCCGGAAACTTTCTATGCAATTCTTCAGCTGTCATCTCCTTCAAACCACCAGGATAAGTAGAGTGAAACCTATAAATTTTATTTTTCCATTTTTTACCTGTAAGGACAACATGCCTTGCATTTATAACAATAACAAAATCTCCCATGTTTTGATTTGGGGTATAGGTTGGTTTGTGTTTCCCTTGCAAAATTATAGCTATTTTTGATGCAAGACGTCCTAAAACTTTCCCTTTTGCATCAACAATATACCACTTTCTTTGAGACAAAGCTTCTTTTTTGCTCAAAAACTTTGTACTACCAGCAAACATAACTTTCAATTTTTAAGAACAAAAATTTTTATTCGGTTTTTTCAAAATTCTTCATTTTATATAATAATCCAACTTCTTCGCTCTCAAATTCCCTCGCCCTTCCCTTCTTACACAACTACAAACTCATATTTCATTGTATCTGATTTCTACCAGGTATATTTTGAAGGAGAATTTTTACGTATTCTTTTATTTATTCGAAATTTTACAAACGAAGGCTTTATATGGTATGGTTTTTATGTGATCAAACCCACGGGCAATGAAAAAATCAGTACAAATCTTGTCAGTCGGTAGCTCAATCTCTTTTACAAATATTCCAAAATTTTTGAGTACGAAATACTTTGTGAATTTGAGTCTTTCTTTTGTGAATTTGAATCTTATCTTATACCATATTTTTCAACAACCTCTTTTACTTTCATACCGATTTCTGATGGGCTTTCTGCTATATAGGCTCCCGCTGATCTCAGAGCTTCTACTTTATCTTGCCACCTTCCAGATGTTCCCATTATTATCGCTCCTGCATGTCCCATTCTCTTCCCCGGTGGTGCAGTTCTTCCTGCTATAAATGCTACAACAGGTTTGGTCATTTTGTTTTTTATAAATTCAGCGGCTAACTCCTCCGCTGAACCTCCGATCTCTCCTATAAGAACCACAACTTTGGTTTCAGGATCGTTTTCAAACATCTCGAGAACCTCAACAAATGTCGTTCCAGGAACTGGATCTCCACCTATACCAACGCAGGTTGATTGACCAAAACCAATCTGTGTAGTCTGCCAAACCGCCTCATAAGTTAATGTTCCACTCCGCGAAACTATTCCTACAAATCCTCTTTTGAATATGTATGGTGGCATTATTCCTATTCTGCATTCACCAGGAGTTATTATGCCGGGACAATTTGGACCTATTATTCTTGCTCCATGCCTTTTGGCGTATTCTTTTACTTTTATAAAATCAAGAGTTGGGATTCCTTCTGTTATAACTACGATAAGCTTTATTCCGGCATCAACAGCTTCAATCACAGAATCAGGAGCAAATTGAGCAGGGACGAAAATACAAGAAGCATCAATTCTTCCTAATTCTCTAAGGGCTTCTTCACATGAATCAAAAACAGGAATACCATCAACGTACTGCCCAGATTTTCCCGGCGTTACTCCACCTAAAACTTTTGTTCCATACTCCTTTGATATTCTTGCGTGAAATGAACCATTCTTACCCGTTATTCCTTGTATGATAACTTTTGTAGATTCATTAACTAATATACTCATCTTATTTTGCCTCCTTTCCTATTTTTTAAGATTTTATTTCAGATATACTTTCAGATATTCCTTCAAGCCTGGCTTTACCCTTACCCTTTTTTTCTTTTGTTTTTGCTTCAAATTCTTTCACCTTCTGTACTGCCAACATAGCCCCTTCTCTCATAGTATCAGCGGATATAATGTCTAANCCNGATTCTTTCAAGATTTTCTTACCAAGTTCAACATTAGTTCCTTCAAGTCTGACAACTATTGGAACTTTCACTCCCATCTCTTTTGCTACCTGAACTAAGGCCGTGGCGACGGTATCACATCTCATTATCCCGCCAAAAATATTGACAAAAATTGTTTTGACTCTCTTATCTGAAAGGAGTATAGAAAATGCAGATCTGACCTGCTCAAGAGAAGCCCCTCCTCCCACATCAAGAAAGTTTGCAGGTTGTCCGCCGGCAAGCAGAATTTCATCCATAGTAGCCATAGCAAGACCAGCACCATTCACAAGACATCCTATATTTCCCTCAAGACCAACATAGGATATTCCGACTTTTTTTGCTTTGACTTCTCGTGGGTCATCTTCATACGGGTCATAAAGTTTAGCTATNTGAGGATGTCTGAACAGAGCGTTATCATCAAAATTAATCTTTGCATCAAGCGCTAAAATTTTTCCATCCTCTGTCTGAACAAGAGGGTTTATCTCACACAACGAAAGATCAAGGTCAAAAAATATTTTAACAAGCTTTTTTACTATATCTTGGACTGGTATTCCTAAAAACTTTGCTATCTTACGAGATTTATAATCTGATAGACCTAAGAAAGTATCAACATATTCCATCATAACAAGATCTGGGTTTTTCCGAGCAACTTCTTCTATCTCAACCCCTCCCTCTGGACTCGCAATAACACAAACTTTTTCTTTTGCTCTATCTACGACGACCCCCAAATAGTATTCCTTTTTTGCTTTGACACCTTTTTCAACCAGGACCTTTCTAACAAGTTTGCCTTCCGCTCCCGTCTGATGAGTTACGAGTCTTTTGCCTATGAGCTCTTTTGCCTTTTCGTATACTTCCTCTGGCGAGTGAGCGATTTTTATACCACCTGCCTTACCTCTTCCTCCCGCGTGAATTTGCGCTTTTACTGCAAATATATTTCCTCCAAGTCTTTCCGCTATCTTTTTTGCTTTTTCAGGAGAACTCGCAACCCCACCCTCCGGAACAGGTACTCCAAAGCTTTTTAATATACTCTTTGCCTGATATTCATGTATATTCATATTTCAATACATTTACCTTGCAAAAAAACTTTTAGTTTTGTACTGAAAAATTTAGATCCAAGTTTCTAACGATCCAAATTCAAAGCTCTAACCCTTCTTGATATACAATTTTGATTAACTCGTGTATCTTATGTTTAACTTCTTCAATTGAATTTCCCACAACATTAATATGTCCCATCTTACGTCTTTTTCTCACCTCATTTTTGCCATACCAATACAACTTTCCGTATTTCAGTACCGCCTTGGGGTCAAAATCTGATTTGCCCAAAATATTTAGCATACCTGCGTAGCAGAAAAGTTCTGTGGGTCCCAAATCTAAACCAATTATTGCCCGAATGTGATTTTCAAATTGTGAAACAAATGCCGCATCAAGTGTATAATGCCCAGTGTTATGAACACGCGGAGCAAACTCGTTTATGTAAATATTCTCTCCCTTGATCATAAATTCTACTCCCATAGTTCCAACGTAATCCAAACTTTTTGCAAGATTTATTGCTACCTCAACGATCTTTCNNTTCTCAATTGGACCATAATTATATACCAAAATACCCTTTTGATTGAAATTGTATGTAGGAGGATAAGCTAAAATCTTATCTTTATTTTTTACCACAATAACAGATGCTTCGTAATCAAAGTCAATATATTCCTCAACTACAAAGATATCTTTAATTTCTCTCAAAAAATAAAAATCTTCCACATTACCAGATAGAAAGTATTGATTTTTTCCGTCATATCCTCCGTAACTTTGTTTCAGGACAGCAACTCCACCGAATTCATATCTTACTATTTCCAGAGCCTCTGCCCCATTATTTGCAACTAAAAACCGAGGAGTAGGGAAATTATTTTCGAGATAATATAACTTTTCTTTGTGCCTCTGTCTTTTTAAATTTATGGTTTCAATTGAAGGGAATAATTTATTTTTTTCAGCAGCATATTCTAAAGCATTATCGTAAACATATTCAAACTCAAAAGTGACAACGTCGCATTCATCGACAAAGCTTTTGTAATCTTCTGGAGGGAAAAATTTATCGGCAAGCTTACAAGCAGGAGCTTCTTTGNCTCTTTCTAATACGTAAAATTCAAAAGGAAACTTTCTCCCTTCTAATATAAGCATCCATCCGAGCTNTCCCCCACCCAATATTCCTATTTTAAATTTCGAGTTTTGAAGCGAGAACCTCATCTTTCATTTTCTCCACGAAGGTTTTGAGTTTATGTGCTATATCATCATATTTAATTGAAAGAATTCTTAGGGCAAGAAGAGCAGCATTTTTCGCGTTTCCAATAGCTACCGTTGCAACAGGAACACCATAAGGCATCTGCACAATAGAGAGTAAAGAATCTAAACCATTCAACTGTTTTGTAGGGATTGGGACTCCAATTACAGGAAGAGTAGTCAATGAGGCAACCATACCCGGAAGATGNGCTGCTCCACCTGCTCCTGCAATTATAACCTCAAAGCCCTCATCCCTCGCACTCTTTGCAAAACTGAACATATAATCAGGAGTCCTATGTGCAGAAACAACCTTAGCCTCTACATCAACATCAAAAGATTTCAAAAGCTCATATGCCTCTTTCATATATTCCCAATCATTCTTACTCCCCATTATTATTGCAACCCGTGGCATATAACAGTTTATTGTTAAAAATTTAGAGAAACAACAGAGCGTTTTNTAATTTCAAAAAACATGCAAAATAAGTTTGTTTCTATACATTATTTGTTCAACTTAATCCTTTCCTCACTCAGCCTCAAGTAGAATTCTTCTTGCAAAAGAGATAATCAAGGAAAAAGCTTCCCAAAAAGTAATGCTCACAATAGACAATCTAAGGAGACAGAATAGATTTTCCTCAAATTACCCAATATTGATTTTTTGAGTTTTTGTTTTTTGAATTTGAGCTTTTGGGAACTTTGACAAAATCCTCCAAAGTTTTTGCCCTTATTACCTCTTTCTTTATCTTTTCCAACTGGCTTATATTGCTTATTCTTTCTTAAAAGTTTTTTATTAGTTTTGCTTTCTGTATCCCGGAGTTTCCATGTGTAATTCCAAATATTCATCATTATTTTCATTTGAGATTACATACTCTCCGAAATTTAACAATAGCCCATCAATAGAATTTGTAAGTCATAATTTATATGAGATGGAAGTTATAATAAGAGCACTTGAAGAAGACGGTATAATATCCAAAAGGAAATCAGAAGAAATAAGGAAATTATTCATAGAGAAAGAAAAGAGAGTATCAGAAATACTAATTGAGTTAGGTATATTTGGAGAAGAATCATTCTGTGAGTGGATGGAAAGAAGATTTGGCTTCCGGTCAATAAGAAGCATAGAAGAAGTAGAAATATCTCTTGTAAAGCTTTTCCCCAAAAATATGCTTACGCAATTTATGTTTATACCTGCAAAACATGAAGGTAGCAAGATATTCGTAGCTTCTCCTGAACCTTTTGAACTACCTACAAAGAAAATATCAGAAATATCCGGAATAACCAATATTGAAGTTAGAGTTTGCTCNCCAAATCTTGTAAAAACAGCAATAGATAAAGCATTTCATGAACTACAAGAGGGAGGTATAGAAGAATTCACAAATAAAATCATCGAAGAGGCTATAAACAAAAACGCAACAGATATACATATAATACCATCGGAAAAAGAAAGCATAATTAAATTCAGAATAGACGGAAGACTTAAAAACTTTCAGAAGATATCAAATCTCACTTTTCAGCTAATTACAAATAGAATAAAAGTTCTTTCCCACCTTGACATTTCTGAAAGAAGAATGCCACAAGATGGTAGATTTTCATTCAAAAACTATGATATAAGAGTATCGGTAATCCCAACGATATATGGAGAGAAAACAGCTTTAAGAATTCTAAAAAAGAGCTTTGATTTCTCTCTACAAAAAATAGGCTTGAACGAAAATCAACTTAAAATCTTAAAGGAANCAATTAAAAAACAGAGCGGTTTCATATTCGTTGCAGGACCAACAGGAGCAGGAAAAACAACAACTATATACTCAATTCTGCTTGAAATACCAAGAGACGAACTAAATGTATTCTCAATAGAAGACCCCGTAGAATATTTTGTAGATGGAATAAATCAAATACAAATAAATTCTGAAATTGGATTAACATTCCCAAAGGTTTTAAGACATGTTCTCAGACAAGATCCGGATGTNATATTTGTTGGNGAACTTAGAGATTTTGAATCAGNAGATATAGCTATAAAATCTGCTCTTACAGGTCATCTCGTTTTAACAACAATACACGCAAAAGATGTTGCATCAGCAATNTTGAGATTTGTTAATCTTGGAATAAATCCNTACATACTAATATCATCTTTAAGCTGCGGTATATCACAAAGATTAGTAAGGAAAATATGTCAGAATTGTAGAGGAAATAAATGTGATGTATGCAAAGATGGATTTTTAGGAAGGGAAGCAGTATTTGAAGTAATACACTTTGATGATAAACTAAAAGAAGCAATAAAAGAAAAAGNAAATTGGACAGAAGATGAAATAAGAAAATTATTCAGAGAAAGTGGATACTCNCTACTTGAAGATGAAATAAAAAAGAAAGTAAAAGATNGAATAACAACAGAAGAAGAAGGAAAATTNGTTTTCTAAAAAACAAAAACTAAAATAAAATGAAATGAGCAAAGTAATAATTCCAGAAGGAGTAAAAGCAAAAAATGTAGAAAGGCAACCANGTATTATTGAAAAGCTATACGCAGGCATCGTTGGTGGCTTTGGAGTGACGACAAAACATATTTTTGATGAGAAAGTAACAATAAGATATCCAGAAGAAAGAAAAGAACTACCAAAAAATTACAGGGGGAGACATTACCTTGACATAGAAAAATGTGTAGCATGTGAGTTTTGCGCAACCGCATGCCCAGTTGATATAATATTCATAGTAGGAGAACCTCATCCTGAAAAAGTCAGACATCCACGAGTATTTAACATAGATATCCTAAAATGCATATTTTGCGGATACTGTGTTGAAGCATGTCCCACCGGTGCCCTTGATATGTTAGATGTATATGAAGTTTATTCCCCGGAAAGATTTATCTTGACAATAGATGAACTCACTAAAAAACCCGAATTTCAGGAAGAAACAGGATAATATAGAGAANTATACTATACCCTAAATCATACTTAAATCACACTTTCCGATTCTGAAAATAGTATTTCTTCCATCATTTTGGCATTCAAAACAGCTTGTGCCCTGGGATGATTATTAAAATACAAATAAACCTTATCAACATCCAAATTTTTAATTTGCTCTGACCATTCCATAAGCTCTTGCTTTGAATACAGATAATCATATCTTTCCTCCGGTTTTTCATGTTCATACCACTTTTGAGCATTCCTCCCATGAAACCTTATATATGCAAATTTTTTCGTAGTCGCAACGGCAACATGAGGTAAAAGCCCTTTTATCTCCGGTTCATCAACACAAACAATCCCTGCATTTGCTCTCTCTAACATATCAAAAACATCATCCGAAAACCACTCATATGACCTAAATTCAAAAGCAACATCAAATTCAGAAAATATATCTCTTAAACGCTTAACATAATCTTTCGTATCACGAGATTTATGAAACGAATGTGGAAACTGAAAAAGAAGCACTCCCATCTTTTGTCCAAACTCTACAAGAATTCTTTTCATTCTCACTAAATCATCATCAGTGAAATTTCTTTGATGAGTAAAAACCTGATTTGCCTTCACCGAAAAAATGAAATCTTGAGATACCTTAATAATCATATTCCTGACAACATATATATTTGGTATCTTATAATAAGATGAATTGAGCTCTGTTGTTCTAAAATGCTTTGAGTAAAACTTCAAGAATTCGCTTTTGTTCAATCTTTGAGGATAAAAATATCCNCGCCAATCCTCATAGCTAAACCCNGATGTACCTATAAAGAACTCNCTCATCTAAGAATCCAAATATGTTAATATAATATAGACTCTATAAATAAAAATAAAGTTAATATATTATGTGAATAGACAGAAAATGAAGGAAATTCTCCTATGACCTGTTGATAGATATTAAGCACTCACCCGCTTTACCTCCACTTAATTAATCTCCTCACATTTGCAAATGAAAGTTTCTCTTATGTCAACTTGTATTGGTATAGGCTTTACTCCTACTTATTTAGAAACAAATTTAAATTAGAAACAAATTTAAATATGATCTATAAGTAGAACCACAGATAATTTCTATGATAAAAAGATTTAATTATTATGTATATGAAACTATAATTTATGGGTCATGATTTTTGTTTTTGTTTTAGCATTATGACATATGCAAGAACTTTTGCCACAGCTTTATATAAATTCTCTGGTATATATTCTCCAATATTGGTTGATTTATATAATGCCCAAGCAAGCGGTGGATCCTGATATATAGGGACATTATTTTCCTTTGCTACTTCAACTATCCTTTGAGCCAAAAAGTTCATTCCTTTTGCAACAACACGAGGGGCCCTCATCTTACCTCTTTCATATTTTAGAGCAATCGCAATATGAGTGGGGTTAGTAATAACGACATCTGCTCTGGGGACTTCTGCCATCATGCGTAATCTTGCCATTTCAAACATCCTCCTTCTAACTCTCCCCCTTACAGTAGGATCACCCTCATATCTTCTCATTTCCTCCTTTAACTCGCTCCTTGACATCATAAGTGATTTCCACCAATCCCACCTTTGCCATATGTAATCAGCAACAGAAAGGAAAGCCAAAAAAGCTATAATTATACCAACCAACTTAGCCACAAATGAATATGACCTTGATAAAGATTCTGAAATATCTATTCCAAAGAATTCATCTATTTTTGAGTAGCTTATATAAAGAAAAAGGAAAACTATCCCAAGCACAATAGTGGCTTTCCCAATAGACTTTGTAAATTCAACGAAATTTCTCAAAGAAAACAATCTTGAAAAATTTTCAGCTGGATTGAACTTTTCTATCTTTGGCTCAATAGCACGAGAAGCTATAAAGAAACCAGTTTGTATAACATTCCCAAATATCGCAGCGATTACAGCAACTATAAAAATTGGTAAGGCTATCTTCCATAAAATATCGAGAGCAAAACTCATAACCCCCCCGCTTACAGTTCCCGAGCCAAGAATATTAATTCCCTCTGTAAAACCGTCTATTATGATCTTTCCACCAAACCACAAAAATGCAAAGAATGAAAGAAGGATTATCAAACCTACCAATTCCCTGGATTTTGGAACAAATCCCCTTTCTTTTGCTTCTTCTATCTTATGCGGGGTAGGCGGTTCGGTTCTTTCTACTTCATCTCTCACAATAATATTATTTTAATCTTTTTTCTCATATGTTTGGTTTATTATTTTTGATTTATTTAAACTGGACCTAACCGCTAATCTTACTTTTAGACTTCCGCTTTTTTAGTTAATTTATCAACTTTCCCTATAAACAAATCTTTTTTATATATCTGCTATGCCAAGTTAAACTCCCTTGCTCTTGTTCGAATACATAATATATTGGACTATAATTAGATCTATAATTAGACTTTTATTCCTCTTTTTTTAAGAAAATTCTCTACCTCTTGAAGATATGGGATCGATGTAAATGCTCCATACCTTGATACACAGATTGCAGATGCCGCTTGTGCAAATATTATTGAATCTTTAATATTCTTTCCTTTTAAAATAGCAGCCGATAAATAGCCTACAAATGTATCCCCGGCAGCTGTTGTATCAACAGCATTAACTTGAAAAGCTGGTAAATGCTCAGCGACCCCATTATGTAAAAATACAACTCCCTTTTCCCCCAAGGTTATTAACACATTATTTTTGAAATCTCCTCTCAAATCCTCTAATGTTTTTATTGCATCATTTTCAGACAGAATTTTTTTATCAAATAAAAGTGAAGCTTCTCCTTCGTTCATTATAAGAAAATCAGGTTTNTTAGCNATGTCTTTAACAAAATCTTTATATGGNGCTGGGTTGAAAAAAAATTTAGCTTCAAGAAACTTACCTTTCAACTTTAAAATATTCTTCACAAGCTTTTCTGACAACTCATTTTGGAAGATAATATGCTTAGGCTTGAGTTTTTTTAATCTCCTGAGCACTTCACTAAAACTAAGATCAAGGTTTGCCCCCGGTGCAACTAATATTCTGTTGTTTCCCGAATCATCTAATAATATAAAAGCACATCCCGTATGATTCTTCCGAGAAAACACTGGGATTACTTTTATTTTTNTTTCCTTTTTGATATGTGAAAAAACCTGCTGCCACATTATATCCTTTGCTACGGAGCAAATAAGATAGGTTTTTTCTCCCCCTCTCGCACTTGCAATAGCTTGATTTAATCCCTTACCACCNGGAGAAATTACGAACTTTCCTCCTGTTAAAGTCTCTCCGACTTCCGGGAAACGATGAGTTTTTATTGAGAAATCGAGATTTAATGAACCAATTACGACAACCACAAATTTTTGTAGGCGGAGAGGGACTCGAACCCTCGACCTTTGGCTTGTAAGGCCAACGCTCTACCTCTGAGCTATCCGCCTAAAAAATTTTATTTTAATCAACCAGAAAAAATTTCAGGTAAATTCAGTTTTCTTTTCAGTTTTCCTCAAATTTTATCTCTCCTGCAAAGTGGCAGGCAACCACTCTCTCATCTAATTCAATAAGTTCTGGTTTCTTTTCTTCACATATCTTATCTTTGAAAGGACATCTTGAAGCAAACTTACATCCTCTTATCTTATCAAGAAGCGAAGGAGGATCACCTAAGCTATCAAAACCTATATTGTATCTCCCCTCATTTTTTACTCTCTCCAAATCTATAACAGATTTCAAAAGAATATATGTATAAGGATGTAAAGGTTTGGAAAAAATCTTTTCTTTCAGACCCATTTCAACTATTTCTCCAAGATACATAACTGCAACCCTCTCAGCATAAACTCTCACTGTATGTATATCATGACTTATAAAAACAATAGAAAGGTTCATGTTTTTTCTTATTTTTTCAAAGAGTTCAATTATCTGAGCTCTCACAGAAACATCAAGGGATGAGGTCGGTTCATCTGCGACTAATATTTCAGGTTCAACAGCTATTGCACGAGCTATTACAACTCTTTGTCTTTGCCCACCGGAAAGCTCGTCTGGAAATCTTTCAGCAAATTCAATGCCTAACCCAACAGCGTTCAAAAGCTCCTCTAACTTTTCTCCAAATTTTTTCTTTGGATATAATTTATGAATCATAATTCCTTCAAGGATAAGGTCTTTGACCTTCATTTTCGGGTTCAAAGAAGAAAACGGGTTCTGAAATATCATTTGAATCTTTCTTCTCGTTTCCCCCGTTATTTTTTTATGCGTTATATCTTCGCCATTAAAAATTATCTTCCCCGATGTTGGTTGAATTACTTTCACTATGAGCTTTCCTAAGGTTGTTTTCCCACAACCTGACTCCCCAACAAGACCGAAAAATTCACCCTTTTTTATTTCTAAGGAGACTCCATCAACAGCTCTCACAAAAGATGGTCTGATCAGCTCTCTTATGTTTCTTCTTACCGGAAAATACTTTTTGAGATCAACTGTTCTCAAAATAATCTCATTATCCATCACTTTATCTATAAGAAAGTAATAACAAAATTGATATAATAAAAAAAGAAATAAAATACTTTTTTAGAACATAAGAAATAAATCAAATGGCAAATAATGTAAACTATATTGGGAATGAAAAAATAAGCTTACGAGTTTTAACTTGAAATAAAGAAATGAAATTCCGCAATATTTATGCAGAGAAAATTTTTGAACAACTCTTCCCCATTGCTATTTCCTTTTTCTTATTCCTATCGTATATATACTCTCTATGGAGATTCAACTTTGATATTCAAAGAATGAATAATCTTGAATACTCCATGTTTTTTGAGACGTTCTTCAAGAAGATGTCCGTTATGTGTATAACGTACAACATAGCTTACCTTATGATAAAAAGAAGACTTGGCGAGGCAACCGGATGGCTNATAACCTTTNCTTTATTTCTANTGATTGACAAACTTCTTTCCTTTTATCTTTCATACATCAATGTATATTTAAAACAGTACCACTCAATCTCAATGCCCGGAAAAATTCATTTTTTATTCGCATTCTTTTTTCTTTCGTTTATGAACATAGTGAAACCGGAGAAAATAGATCTATCTATTTTACCAGTAGCTACTAACTTCTTTATCGGGATTTATCTTGCAAACGAACCAATTTTAAGTTCTGATGTAAAATTCATTTTATTAACCCCATTTCTGATAAGCTTAATTTGCTCGAACAATAAACCTCACAAAGAGNNATCTATAATAACTACNTCTGCAATCTTTTTTATTTCAGCAAAAAGCGTAGTAACTTTCTCAGGTATTTTCTGCATATTTTTAAAGAGTTTAGGATATATTTTTCCTTCACTTGGAATTCTTTTCTCCGTTTTTGTATCTTTTATAGCTTTTACATCTGGACATTTCTCTTTCCTTATATTTCAGAGAGGGATACCATATGATCAGCCGGCAGAATTCTTATCACGGATTCATATATCACTTATCGGAGTTTTGACCGCACTACTAATTTTTATCTTCCAAAAGGCAAAAAAGATAAAAATGAAAATCAGAAAAATCAAAAAGGAAAGCTAAAATAGGATAAAAATAAAAAAGCTAAAAATGATGAGGTGTATATTTTTAGATAGAGATGGAACAATTACAGTAGATAGGAACTACTCAAACAAAATAGAAGATATAGAAATAATAGGAGATCCAACATATGAACTATTTTTGTTAAAGAGACTTGGATTTTATATTATTGTTGTCTCAAACCAAGCAGGAGTATATTACGGATATCACACATTAGAGGATGTAGAAAGATTCAATTCTGAAATATCAAAGAGGCTTTTTGGTCTGATAGATGATTTCTTCTTCTGCCCACACGATAAAACTGGTTCATGTGGATGCAGAAAACCTAAAAGAGGTCTTATAGATAAAGCTCTTGAAAAATACAAAATAGATTTAAGTTTATCGTATGTAATAGGAGACAAAAGCTCAGATGTTGAGCTCGGGAAAAACATAGGGGCAAAGACCATTCTTGTACTCACAGGACATGGAAAAAAGGAATTGAAACAGGCATATCCAGATTTTATATCAGAAGATATAACTTCTGCTTTAAGGCTTATAATTGAGGAAGCAAAAAAAGAAATATTCCCTCTCTGTTTAGATTTTCAGGGCAAAAAACTTCAGGGAGTTTTAGATAAAAAGATAAAAGGAACTTATTTGAGGGAAAACCCAGATACATCAGAGGGAAAAGCAGAAAAAATAAAAATTAAAATTAATACGCCAATAGAGGAAGGAGAATTTGAAATAACAGAAGTAATTCCAACACTCCCGACAGATTTTATTGTCGGACTTAGAAAAAACGAGCTAAAAATAGATAGTGAATCGNAAAAANAATGAGTAAGCAAAATTAGAGGACGAATAAATGAACAAGGATGAACAAAAAATAGGAATCAGTAAAGAATAAAATATTTAAAAGAATAAAATATTTTTGAATTATCTTATATCAGAAGATGGTGTATTAAAATAAAAAAGTTGTGTAGAGTGGGCCCATAGCTCAATGGCAGAGCAGCCGGCTCATAACCGGCAGGTTGGGGGTTCGAGTCCCTCTGGGCCCACTCAAACCGAATAAATTGACCTCGCTACACAAAATTCTAAATGAACTTGATAAAATAGAAGAAGAAATCCTATCAAAAATGTCAATATACGAGGAAACNAAACAAATCATAAACCAGCGAGAGAAAACTTTAAAGGAAAAGCAAAATGCCCTAAAAAAAAAGCAAGATGAGAAAATAAATTTAGAACTTGAAATAAAAGAAATTGAAATGAGAATAAAAGAAGAAGAAGAAAAAATCAAAAAGTGGGAGAAAGAAATTAGGGAAGCGAAAGGATACAGAGAACAAATGATACTTATGGACGAAATAAGAGAGGCCAAACGCGTAAAGAATANGCTTGAAGATGAATTACTGAAACTTATGATAAAAAAAGANGAATTAGAAAAACAAATAGCCAACATAGCATCAGATATAGAAGAAATTATCGGNAAAAATGACCAAGAAAAAGAAAAATTGCCAGACAAAATTGAAGAAGAAATAAATCTCCTTCATAAGAGAAGAGATGATATTTTTCTGAAAATAAAAGAACTTTATCCAGATGTATTCAAAGTTTTTGAAGATATGTCNAACAATTCAAGGTGGGGNAGAAAAATTGTTGCTAAACTAGAAAATTCAGTATGCCTTTCGTGTAATATTGTAGTTCTACCTGATATAGAAGCAAGGCTTTATATGGATGCAAACAGTTTTGAGACCTGTCCAAATTGTGGAGCGATTTTATATATAGACTGGGATTCAGATAACGAGGGCGCGTAGCTCAGTGGGAGAGCGCCGTCTTGACGAGGCGGAGGTCGGCGGTTCGATCCCGCCCGCGCCCACCCCAAAACCAATCAAAAACCACCTAAACTCACGAAAAATATAACTGACAAACCTACTATAATAAAACAAGAAAAATTCCGCAAAAATAGAAAAAGAAAAAATAAAAATTAAGAAAAGAAAAATATATGGTAGGCGAAGAAAAAGTCAGCTTAAAAGTTCCAAAAGAAGAAATACCTCAAAGAGGAGCGAGAAAAAGAGCAGTAGCAAAAGTCTGGATATGGGAGAAAGAAATCCCAAACCCCACCCCAGAAATTTATGTAAACAGAATACCCTACGATAAATACTTTCAAGATAAAATTCTACAAATAATAGTAAAACGTCCCCTTGAAGTGACCAACAGAACAGAAAAATATATTGTTTTTGCAGAAGTAAAAGGAAGTGGTCCATCCGCNCAAGCACAAGCCGTATCTCACGGTATATCAAAAGCATTAGAAAAAAAAGAACCAGAATTGAGAAAAATTTTAAAACCTCTCGGATTACTTACAAGAGACCCAAGAGAAGTTGAAAGAAAAAAATATGGAAGAAGAAAAGCGAGAAAAACTCAGCAGTGGAAAAAGAGATAACAAAATCAACTGAAAATAATAATATCAATAACAATAATATCTTCCTTTTTGGAGGAATAAGTTCAGGAATAAAGAAAAATTTAAGAAAAGATTTTGGAATAATACTCCTGCCTCAAAAGAACCAAACAATAGGTTTCTTTACTACAAACAAGGTAAAGAGTGAAGCGATAGAGAGAGCAGAAGCAATACTCAAAAAAAACAAAAATCCCAAAATCATAGCTGTAATATCAGGAAATGCAATGTGCAGATATGAAGGCATAGAAAAAGATATAAAAAAAATAGTATCCGCAATAAGAGAAGAAGCTAACAAAAGAAAAATATTTGAATATAAACTAAAAGACGATGATATAATACTTCTCGCAACAGGAAAAATAGGCTCAAAAATAGATGCAGATAAACTAATAAATTCTGTCCCAAAAGCATTTGAAAATCTCAAGGCAAATGAAGAAGACTTTGCAGAAGCTATACTTACGACAGATAAAAAAATAAAAATTTCAAAATATGAATATGGAAAAACATTCATTATAGGCATAGCTAAGGGAGCAGGAATGATATTCCCTGAGTTCTCTCACGCAACTACTTTATCTTTCATCTTAACAAATGCTAACATACCAAAAGAAGCAAAGAAAAAAATATATTCTTTACTCTCAAAAACAATAGGAGCAGTAAACATAGATTTCTCACGAAGCACAAACGATACATCTTTGTTCGTGTTTGGAAATAAAGAGAAAACAAATGAGAAAATATTACTAACAGGTATAGAAAAAGTCCTGTCTGAACTTGCAGTAAAAATCGCAGAAGATGGAGAAGGTGTAAGACATGTTGTAAAAATCGTAGTTAACGGAGCAGAAAGTGAAAAATCCGCAAGGAAAATATGTGATATGGTGTCATCATCTTTTCTATTCAAATCATCTATCGGGGGCGAAAATCCAGATTTCGGTAGGGTCCTTGCAGCAGTAGGTTCATCTGGCGAAAAAATAGGCAAAATAAATATATTTATTGAAGACGATTTCTACTTTTCTACCAAAGATAAATCAAAGGAAAAAGCACGAAAAACAGAAAAAATTTGCGTAGTGAAAAACACGAAAATAATTCCAGAGAACCTTGAATCAGCAAGAAAAATAATGAAAAAAGATAAATATACAATCTATATAAATATTGGGATAGGAAAAGCAAGCTCACACATTCTTATGACAGACCTTACAGAAGAGTACGTAAAAATAAACAAGGTTTAGTTTTCATCACGAACTTTGAATGCAACTTTTGAATCCATATAATATTCTATTATTTTCTTTGCAATAGGAGCTGCACATTTTGCTCCCCCACCACAGTGTTCCACAACCACAGATACAACAATTTCTGGATTATTGTATGGAGCAAAAGCCGTAAACCATGCGTGATCTCTGAACTGCTTAGGAATTTCGTCAAAACTTATTTTCTCCCAAGGTTTTCCCAAAATTTTCTCTATAGCCCCAATTGATACGACCTGAGAGGTACCTGTTTTTCCTCCGTACTTTACCGTCTGTAATTTACTCCCCGCAGCTGTCCCCCACTCCACAACATAAAGCATAGACTCCTTTATGATATCAAGAGTTTTATCAGAAACATCAATTTTTTTCTTTGGAAAATCAAGACTTCTATCACCCACTTTTTTTACAACGTGAGGAGTGACAAGATAACCGCCATTTACGATAGCTGATGTAACTCTTGCAATCTGCACAGCAGTAACAGTAGTATAACCCTGACCAACTGCGACGGAAATAGTTTCTCCTTCATACCAATTATCTTTCAGAAATTGCTTTTTCCACTCTCTTCCTGGTATAAGCCCCTGCTGCTCAAAAGTGAGGTCAATTCCCGTCTTTTCCCCCAAACCGAATTTTCTTGCCCACTTTTCTATCCTATCTATCCCGAGTTTGAGACCAATAGTATAGAAATAGACATCGCAAGATTTCGCNATAGCTCCCATAAGGTCTAATGAACCATGACCCTCTTTTTTCCAGCATCTGAACTCATTTTTTCCGAAGAAAAATTTACCGGGACAGCTTACCCTGAAATCACGTGATATCACGCCTTCCTCAAGCGCCGCTATTGCAACAATCAACTTAAAAACTGAGCCAGGATGGTACTCAGCTGAAATAGCTCTGTTTATAAGAGGCTTTCTTGGATCCGATATATATTCAATCCACCTTTCGTTTTCTACTTTTCTACTGAAAGAGTTTGGGTCAAAAGATGGAGACGAAGCAAGAGCCAAAATCTCTCCGCTATACGGATTCATCACAACCACTGCTCCCTCGTAGTCTTTTATAAGGTCTTCGGCGAGAGATTGAATTCGTGAATCTATTGTAAGCCATAAAGTTTGACCTCCCTGCCCCTCCTCACTTTTTACGGTTTCTATCTCCCGTCCGAGAGCGTCTATTTCAACAATCTTTCTTGAAGGTTCACCCCTAATATATTCGTCATAAACTGCTTCAACACCATATATTCCTCGATATTCGTATGGTCTTTCCGTTTTTACATAGCCCAAGATATGAGANGCAAAAGTTTTAAGAGGATAAATCCTTTTAAAAACAACCTCGAAGTAAATAAAAGGTAAATTAGGAATAAGCGGTAAAATCTTAGCAAGCTCATCATATTCAACATCAGTTTTTATCGGAACAGGATAATATATAGTCTTCTTTAATAGCTCATCCACAAGCTCTTTATTTTCCGCTACAATGTAAAGCTCCTGAGGAACCTTTTTTCTAACTTCTATCGGAACAATAAGCATATCAATAGATGTACCATTTCCTGCAACAAGAACACCATCGGATGTATATATTTCTCCTCTTTTTGGAGGCAATAGTTTTATTCTTGTTCTTACTGATTGAGCCTTCTCCAATATCTCTGGTCTATTTGATATTTGCAGGTAAAGAAATCTTCCCAAAGAAATAAAGATCCCCAAAACTACACAAGATAGAATAAATATGATTCTCCCTTTTATNTTCATCCTAAACTATAATCTAATTAACAAAAAATTAGTAGAGCATAAAATAAGACAGGAATTTTACCTTATCATTTGAATTTCTGTTTAT
This sequence comes from Candidatus Calescibacterium nevadense OTU 1, assembly GCA_000494225.1. GTDB lineage: Bacteria > Calescibacteriota > Calescibacteriia > Calescibacteriales > Calescibacteriaceae > Calescibacterium > Calescibacterium nevadense. Next base: position 7,112 of record AWOA01000002.1, on the reverse strand, counting down.
TTCACATATATCAAGAAAATAAAAAAGATAAAGTAAATAAGCAAAAGCATATGAACTTTTTAAAATAAAATAGTTGAAAAATTCAACAAATTTTCTATTTTTTCAACTATTTTATAATGAGCAAATAAAATAAACAATAAAAAAATCAACACTGAAAAAAGGAGGTGAAAAATAACATGGATAAAACCAAAACAAAACAAAAAACANCAGTAAAANTAGGCATTATATCAGTTGGAATAGCATTAGTAGTAGCCTCACTATACATTCTATCCGAGGCGCAAAAAANATACTTTCCAGATGGATACCGGAACTGGTTCCATGTCAAATCTATGATAATAGAAGAAGGGCACNCACTATATAGCGCNTTCGGTGGGATACATCACATATATGCGAACGAAAAAGCCGTAAAAGGATATAAAACCGGAAAGTTCGAAGACGGCTCTGTAATAGTTTTTGACCTACTAGAAACTANAAAATCAGATAATACAATACAGGAAGGAAAAAGAAAAGTATTAGCATATATGAGAAAAAACTCAAAACTGAAAGAAACTGGGGGATGGGAATGGGCAGCATTCGCAGGAGGAGATAGAAACAACCAAGTCGTAAAAGATCCGAAAGCAGAATGTTTTTCATGCCACGAGCCACAGAAAGATAATGATTATGTTTTCTCAAAAATAAGAGAATAAAAATAAATAATAGGGGGAGGGGCCAACCTGCTCCCCCTCCAACAAAAAATAATAATTATGCATAAAAAGAAAAGTATGGATGAAAAGGCTGAGAATAAAACAGGAAAATATGAAGACAATTTAGAAGAGAAAATAACAACTGGATTAGAAAGGGTTAGCGAACTATTCTCAATAGCCATAACAAAATCCGGAACAAAACTTAACTTAAATAGACAACAGATACAAATCATGCTAAATCTAAAAAATAAACCAGAAAATCTAAAAACTCTTCAAGAAAAAACAAGTCAAGATAAATCAACATTATCTAAATCTCTCAAGGAACTTAAAGCGAAAAAAATGATTTCGTATAAGGAAGGTAAGGATAAAAGAGAGAAGATAATCTTTCTTACCAAAAAAGCAGAAATAATAGGCACTATAATGGAAGATTTTTTGTTTGTAAAAAAAACCCTAAATAAGCTTTCAGTAAAGGAGAAAGAAATAGTATATAAATTTATTCTTGAACTGATAAAACAAGCCCTTGCTCTTGGATTAATAAAATATCAAAACATGTGCTACACTTGCGTTTTTTTTAGAGCAAAAAAAGATAAAATGTTTTGTCTCTATCTTGAAAAAGAAATCAAACCAAAGGACATAATGATAGATTGTAAAGACTATATAAAAAATCAGTCACAAATCAACGTGAACTAAAAAACTACTTTTCAAGAAGCAATTCATAATCTCTAAACTTGAAAATATAGATTTCATTAATGCTAAGAAGAAAGAGGAATTTATTATCTTGAAAAACAGCACTGCACTGAACAGAAAATTTTGGAAAAGAAAACTCCTGCCCACCTCCGATATCAGGTTTCAGTCTAACCAGAACAACCTTACCATCGCCGTATATATAAACACCCATCATCCCTGAAAAACTAATATCACCTAACCTGAAATTTCCAATAACAATTATCCTCCTTACAAACTCCTCCTTCTCAAGCAANACTTTTTTACCATCCCATAAAAATGCAGTCCCCGGGGGTGGTATACTTTTTTCAAGATCAATTTCACTAACCTCCTGNTCAGTTTGAATTTCCNTCACATGCAGAATTCTNATAACACTTTCAGCNTCGCAAGAATCTACTATGCCCAAANTTCTACCGGAATACAGCATAAATGGNTCCCAAAAAAATTCATCCNCCTGTGATTTTTTGAGAACATAAGCTGATGTAGAAGGGAAGAGCNCAAGGTCAGATGTGTTNCCTCCCCACAAAACCAATTTTTTTTCNTCTATTGGAAAAACAGCCGGTCCGGCAACGGAAGCAGGNGAAGTCGAACCGGAAGGTTTGATATAATCCCACAGGATTGAGTTACCATCTGTAATAAACCATGGTATCAAATCTGCACCGATCCTTCTGAAAGCGGCCTCATTTACTGATTTTTTATAGCTTTTTGAGTAAAATTTCCTTCCTCCTAATACTACGAATCTACCATCAATTTTTGATATTTTATGGTTGAGAACCCCAGCGCTAAAAAATCCTCCTGAACCAAAAGGTATAAGATTACCTCTATTTCCCAATGCAACTAACCTACCATCTGGGAAAATAGCGAGTGGGGAATCGATAAATTCATCACCTATAATACCACCTATGGATACGAACTTTTCGCCATCCCATACCACTTGTGCGCCAGATATAGGAGGAACATATTGCGAAATGGTTTCAATTTTGTAAAATTCATCAACTTTTTGTAACTTATGTATTCCCGGAAAAAGAATATAGACATCCTTACCATCGGATGACAGATTAGAGTATGGAGCATCCAGATTTACTCTACCATGAAAAATTCCAGAAGATCCCGGTGCATCTTTTGTTATAAATTCAACAATATTTGAAACACGAGAAGAATTTCCAGCTTCGTCCCAAATCCTTACGGCGACAAAATACCTTGTTTTTGGTTCAAGGTTCCTTAAAAAAATTTTAACTTTTTCACCAGCAGATGGAGGAATCGGGACTTCTGGGTATTCTATTCCAATGATTTGAAAATTAATTTCCGGATTTTCAGCAAAAAGCTCGTTTTCAGAATACCTCAGTTCTATTCTATAAGCAGTTCCCTCCCTGAGATCATCACCAGTTGCTGTAAACTCAATTTGTGCTCCGTAGTAATCAACAAAAGATACAGAAAGATCTGAAACGGTTGAAGGTGGTGTTATATCTTTCTCCTTATCAGAAGAAGATAAGCATTTAAGAAAGAATGATAAATGGAATATTATGATTATGAATCTTACGATTATGAGTCTCAAATAATGTTCGGTTGTTTTCCTTTCTCTTTCTACCATATAAATAAAAATTTTAATTCTNATCTATATTTTTATTGCTGAATGAGGCTATTAGGAAATTTCCTTCTCCTTCTTTTAAAGTTATCTTACAGCTTCATTAAGAAAAATATAAGAGCAATTTTATTTGTCTCGATAGGAAGTATATTCATNTTCTTTGGTATACTTGGNTCAATTTTGCCAATAATTCCCGGAATCCCATTCATAGTTTTTGGNNTAGNTCTTTATGCAAGAGCTTTCGGGAAGCTAACAGGAATAATCATGAGAACTCCCGCAGCCAGGTTTATAAACAGAGAAATCCCAACNAGAATTAAGGTTATGGCAGCCTTATCTTTATGGTTATCAATATTTATACCAACCATTATTAGTATAAAAAATTATTGGGTATGGGTAGCCTCTGGGATTATTTGTACTTCTCTAACAATATACGTTATGAAGATAAAAAACTTAGCTACATTAATCGATAGTAGAACAGACAAAAAAGAAGAAAAAAAGCAGATAACTAATATATAACCTTTTTACAAATTAAATTGATGAAAAAGAATAAANGGGAAATTGATGAAAAAGAATAAAANGGAAAAAAGATTATAAAAATAAAAAAATTGTAGCGANAANAGATATTTTCATTGAACAAGCAAAGATATGAAGAAAGGTGAAGAAAAAACAAGCGTAAGCAGTACTCATATAATTATAAAAAAGAAAACAGAAAAACCGCAGGGAGAAACTATACCCCAAGAAGAAAAACAAATAGATAAATTAGAAATAAAACCCGAAAAGACAGAAAGCAAAATCATTGAACAAGAAAAAGTAAAAAAATCAGATAGGACTGAAAAGGTAATAAAAAATATAAATAGACAACCCTCATACGTAGNGGAAAAGGGAAAAGAGGAAGAAAAAACAGAGAAATTAAGACCAAAAGAAGATTTTAGAACTGAGAAAGAAAAACCAAGATTACCAAAAGATAGATTTCCCAAAAAGAAATTCACACCAGAAGATAAAACAAAAATACAAACAACAAAGGAAGAATTTCCCAAACCAAATGAAAAAAAGGAATTTAAGAAATATAAAGAATACGAGTGGCAAGAACAAATTAACAAGACAAAGCAACAAGAATACAAAAAAGAAGAACACAAGTTAGAAGAGAACCAACAACAACTTAAAACAAAAGAAGAACCAAAAGAAGAAAAAACACAAGAAATTTCAGAGAAAAATCAAGAAGTAACGAAAAAAGAGCAAGAAGTTAAGGATAAAGGAATTGAAGAAAAAGAGAAAGAAATAAAGACTGAACCTAAAGAAGAAACCAAAGATGAAATAGAAGTATTCGGNGGGACAGAGTTTATAATACCATTTAGACCAAGATACATACCTAAGGATAAGAGAAAATTCAGAAAGAGAGAAAAAGTAGAACCAAGACNGCAAATAATTCAAGAAACCAAAGCTAAAAAAGTTAAAATTCCAGAAGTAATAAGGATATCTGATCTATCAAAAATTACCGGTATAAAAGCATCAGAAATAATATCAAAACTCCTATCCTATGGGAAAGAAGTAACCATAAATCAAACTATTTCAGCAGAAGAAGCTGAACTTATATGTGCTGAGTTTGGTATAGAAGTGGAAAGAGAAGAATTTGACGAAAGTGCATATCTTGACCTATCCCCGGATCCGGAGGATAAGTTAAAACCTCGTCCGCCAGTTGTTGTTGTAATGGGCCATGTTGATCATGGAAAGACTACCCTTTTAGACGCTATAAGACAGACCAAAGTTGCAGAGCAGGAAGTTGGTGGAATAACGCAAAGTATAGGTGCATATACCGTAGAAATTGATAAAGGAATAATAACCTTCATAGATACCCCAGGACACGAAGCTTTCACAGAAATGAGAGCAAGAGGAGCTAAGGTAGCGGACATAGCTATTCTTGTTGTAGCAGCAGACGAAGGAGTAAAACCTCAAACAGAAGAAGCAATTTCACATGCAAAAGCAGCTGGCGTCCCAATTATTGTGGCAATAAACAAAATAGATAAACCTGGAGCAAACCCCCAACTCGTAAAGAATCAACTTTCACAGCTTGGTCTTATTCCAGATGACTGGGGAGGAGATACACTATTTGCAGAAATATCCGCCAAAAAGAAAATAGGAATAGATGATCTCCTTGAAAAAATTCTCATACAAGCAGAACTACTTAACCTAAGAGCAAATCCAGATAGACCAGCCGAAGGAATAATAATAGAATCAAGTATAGATAGAGGTTTAGGGAATATCGCAACAGTAATAGTTCAGAGAGGAACTTTGAAAAAGGGAGATGTTTTTATTGCNGGTTTAGTATTTGGCAGAATAAGGAGCATTTTTTCAGATAAAGGTAAAATAATAAAAGAATTAACCCCNGGTCTTCCGGGAAGAATAGTAATAAGTTCAGATGGCTTGCCCCTTGCGGGAGATAAACTATATGTGGNAAAAGATGAAGAAACAGCGAAAAGAATAGTAGAAGAAAGAAAGAAAAGAGAAGCAAAACCTAAATCCATATCACTTGAAGAAATCTATGATAAGATATTGGAATCTGAGAATAAAGTAATACTACCTCTGATCTTGAAAGCAAACACAAAGGGAGCGTTAGATGCTCTGGAGAAAGAAATATCAGAGATAAAAATTCCACAGCTTGAGTTAAGGATAGTACATAAGGGAATAGGAGTCGTATCACAGAGTGATATAAATTTAGCTTCTGCATCAAAAGGAATTGTTATAGGTTATAATATTGGTATAGAAAAACAAGCCCAGAACCTTGCGAAGATTCACGGCGTCCAGGTAAGACTATATAAAATAATTTACGAAATAGTGGATGATATAAAGAAAGCAGTAAAAGGTATGCTTAAACCAAAAGAAAAAGAGGTTATTATTGGTACAGCAAGCGTATTAAAGATCTTCAAACTATCTGTTGGAAGAGTATTAGGATGCAGAGTAGAAAAAGGAAAAATTCAGGTTGGAGCAAATGCAAGAATAAAGAGAAACGGAAATATAATCTTTGAGGGTAAAATAACTTCCATTAAAAGATTCAAGGATTCAGTCCAAGAGGTAGGAGAAGGAGAAGAATGCGGAATTCTTATAGAGGGACTTCAGGAAGCGAGAGAACAAGATAAAATTGAATGCTACAATATAGTAAAAGAAGAGATAAAAATAGANTGAAAATTCCTCCTTAACATAATCTTATTAATTTTCAATGGATAATGTTATTCTTATCTTAGAAAGTCTTCCTCTGCAGTTTTTATTATATCATAGGAAAAATTCTGAGATGTCACAATATCTGCTTTTATCTTCGCCTGCCTACTTTTTGTCAATATGAACATAGCTTGAGGTTTTACGACTCTCTGTTTTATAACAAGTTCTTTAAGCTGAATAACCTTTTTCCCACCTTTCTGAGGGGGTTGTTTACCCGATTTTGACTGTGCAAAAACACCATTCGTATTAAACAAAAATAGTCCCAAAAAAAAGAAAACAATAATTTTAAAATGAAACGCTCTCTTTTTATTTCTAAACATGCTCATAATTGCCAAAATTTTTTCTCTGTAATTATACTAAAAATTATAAGTCTGCATCATAAAAAAGTATATAAAACCTAATATTAATAAATAATATAATCATAAAAAAATTTTTTTGGTATGAAGCGAAAAATTCCTTTGAAGAATATAATAAAATATTCTCTAAAATATTGTGGTAAAGATGAGAAGAAACTAAAAGCGCTATATGAGTTCCTAAATATCCTATTTGAAGAAAGACTAAGAAAAATAGAAGACGGAATAGAAGATATAAAAATATCTTTTAGCTCCCAGAAGAAAATTGAATTAAAATTAGATAAAGAAGTAATGATGTTCTTAGATGAAGCAAAAAAAAGAGGAAAATCAGCAAGTGGCCTTCTATGTGAAATCCTATGCAAAGTATATAACATAGACTACAATTTTAACGCGAGAAAACCAAGAGAAAAAAAGCTAAAAGGCACANTATCACTAAAGATACCATCATCAGTGTGGAGTCTTATTGAAAGAGAAGAAAAATCTCAGGAATCATCAAAAATAATAAGAAAAGTAATAAACCAATTTCTGGAAAATAAGATAAAACTATATGATTCA
>AWOA01000001.1 GCA_000494225.1 Candidatus Calescibacterium nevadense OTU 1 | reverse complement strand
GAAACTAAAAGCGCTATATGAGTTCCTAAATATCCTATTTGAAGAAAGACTAAGAAAAATAGAAGACGGAATAGAAGATATAAAAATATCTTTTAGCTCCCAGAAGAAAATTGAATTAAAATTAGATAAAGAAGTAATGATGTTCTTAGATGAAGCAAAAAAAAGAGGAAAATCAGCAAGTGGCCTTCTATGTGAAATCCTATGCAAAGTATATAACATAGACTACAATTTTAACGCGAGAAAACCAAGAGAAAAAAAGCTAAAAGGCACAATATCACTAAAGATACCATCATCAGTGTGGAGTCTTATTGAAAGAGAAGAAAAATCTCAGGAATCATCAAAAATAATAAGAAAAGTAATAAACCAATTTCTGGAAAATAAGATAAAACTATATGATTCACGAGAACATGATAACAAAATTGCAACCGCATAATATGATATATATGNGGATGAGGAAACAATATATATGAGAAAACAAAAGTAAATGAATGAGGGGACGGNGGCAATGAAAAATAAGAAAACNGCAATAAAAAAAAGACAAAATAATATAGGCAGAAAAAGAAACNNGATANCAGAAATTTATAATTTCTACAAAAACAAAATAAAAAACGAAATCAAAAGAAATGGATATATATGCGGAACTATAAAGGAACTTGCAGAATGTTTAAAAATTCCCNTAAACTCCCTAAAAATCTCTATAAACTCACCAGAGTTCAAAAAAGATAAGATAAAACAGGGACAAAGAGCTTATTATTTTATATCTCTTGCAAAACCAGAAATAGAAAAGAGTAAAAGGCACAAAGATAAATGATTGGTAGTAATAACGAGAAAAANATTATCTTGAATTGAAAAATTCACACAAATCTGAAAAAGGACAAGATTCACATTCAGGATTTTTAGCATGACATATTTTCTTTCCATGCCTCATTAGAGCAAAAGAAAATCTTGTCCAATCTTTCTCTGGAACTANCTTTTTAATTTCAGCTTCTACTTCATCAGGTTTTGCTTTCTCACTGACCAATCCCAATCTCTTTGATACCCTATCAAGGTGTGTATCGACTACAACTGCAGGTTTTCCGAAAGCTCCACCCAAAATCATATTTGCAGTTTTACTCCCCACTCCTTTTATTTTCAAAAGCTCATCTTTTGACTCAGGAACTTTACCACCGTAGCTTTCAAGCAAAAGTTTAGAAGCCTCAATTATTATCTGAGCTTTTTTATACCAATAATTTATTCTTGAAATAAAAGGTTCAAGATCCTCTGGTTTGAGTTTTGAAAAATCTTCCGGAGTTTTATACACCTGAAAAAGTTTTTCCGTTGCTTGATTTACAACCTCATCTNTGGCCNGTGCAGNAAGTATAGAAGCCACCAGAAGCTCAAAAGGAGAACCAAATTTCAAATCTAATTTCTCATCAGGATAAACTTCGAGAACCTTATTTATAAGTTTTTGAACTTTATAAGCTTTCATCTGAGAACTTACCCCTATTCTCACTAAATTTTTCCAAGAACACAGGAAGCATTAACTCCTCCAAAACCAAATGAATTACTCATAACAAATCTGAGTTTTTTCTCTTTTGGTTTCCAAGGGACATAATCTAAATCACACTCCGGGTCAGGTTCTTCAAGATTTATAGTTGGCGGCATTATATTTTCTTGTAAAGCAAGAACACAAAATATAAGCTCAACCGCTCCTCCCGCCGCTATAAGATGACCTGTCATAGATTTTGTAGATGATACAGAAAGTTTGAAAGCATGCTCACCAAAAACCTCTTTTATAGCCTTNGTTTCTATCTCATCATTATACTTTGTAGACGTTCCGTGAGCATTTATATAATCTACGGCATCAGGTGATATTTGAGCATCTTTGAGTGCACGCCTCATAGCAAGAACAAAGCCGTATCCTTCCGGATGTGGTGCGGTCATATGGTATGCATCTGAACTCATGCCAAAACCTTTTATTTCCGCATAAATCCTTGCGCCCCTTTTTTTTGCATGTTCATACTCTTCCAAAATAACAATACCTGCCCCTTCTCCCATAACAAATCCATCTCTTTTTGCATCAAAAGGACGAGAAGCTTTTTCGGGTTGGTCATTCCTTGTAGATAATGCTCGCATAGAGGCNAAAGCAGAGATACTTAGCGGTGTAATAGGAGCTTCCGCTCCTCCCGATATCACAACATCACAAACACCAGATTTTATAAGCATATACCCTTCCCCTATTGCGTGCAACCCGGCCGCGCAAGCAGTAGCGGGAGCCAAAATCGGTCCCATCGCTCCAACCTTCATAGATATAAGCCCAGCAGCCATATTTACTATCGCAACAGGTATAGAAAGTGGAGAAACCCTCCTCGGACCTTTTTCTAAAAGTGTTCTTACAGAATCTTCTATCGCTTTTATCCCCCCAATACCACTACCTATTACAACACCTGTATTTTCAGGATGCGGTAATTTTATATTTGTCCCATCAATAAAACCTGCATCACGGAGGGCTTCCTCGGCCGCATGTAAAGCAAAAAGTTCAAATCTATCAANTTTTCTTATCTCCTTTTCATCAACAAAAGAAGGAGTAAAATTCTTTACCTCAGCAGCAATCTTTACAGGGAAATTTTCGGTATCAAACAAAGTTATGTAAGATACTCCGGACTTCCCAGCTTTTATATTCTCCCAAGTTTCCTTAACATTATTTCCGCANGGAGTGACACACCCCATACCGGTTANTACTACACGCCTCATACCAAATTTGCTACCTCCCTCCCGTTTGCTTACTCTATATTTCCACAACTATTCCTACTTACTTATTTAATTTNTTTATGTCATTTATCTATTTTTTAATTTTTTACTTTCTTTTTTCCATTTTTTTACTTTTTAAAAAAAGTGAGCTACCCATTCGCAGAAAAATATGAAGGAGAAGGAATTATTCTCAACTCAAACATAAATCCTTTTGGTCCATCGAAACTCGTCGTAGAGGAGGTGAAAAAAATTGCAGAGAGATTAAATTTTTATCCCCCAAAACAAGATAAACTGAAAGAAAAAGTATCCAATAGACTTAAAGAATACGGATTTGAAGTATCTGAAAAAGAGATAGTTTTTGGAAATGGATCAGACGAAGCTATAGAATTTGTTTTCAAACTCCTGCTCAGAAAATACAGCAGCAAGTTGAAAATANTAGTAGGAGAAGGAACTTTTGCATTTTATGAGTATCTCGCTAAATCATTCGGACTTGAAACAAAGAAAGTAAAACTATATAACTTCGGATATGCGCTTGAAGAAATGGAAGAAACCGCAAAGAAAAATAANCCCTGCCTTATATGTATTTGTAATCCCATAAACCCCACTGGCAAAATAATTCCCAAAAAAGACCTTGAGAGCTTCTTAGATATCTCANACCAAGATGGAATATACATTTTGTGTGATGAAGCTTACTTTGAATATGCAAACTTTCTTAACATGAAAGATTGGAGAAAAGATGAGTATAGAAGTGCCTTGAGTTTCAAAAGGTCGGAAAACATATTCATAACAAGAACTTTTTCAAAGGTTTATGGATTAGCAGGAATAAGAATAGGATACCTCATAACACAACTGGCTGACATTGTAGAGAATGAAATAAAACCACCTTTTAGCGTTAATTACATAGCAACCATATGTGCTGAAAAAGCCCTTGAAGATTCAGAGCATACAAAAAAAACTCTTGAAAACAATCTTGAAGGTATGAGAATGCTTGAAAAACTATTTACCGATCTCAACGTGCAGTACGTAGGTTCCTGGGCAAATTTTATTTTTGTCCAACTGAAAAAAAAATCAATCATAGACGAACTAAAATTAAATAAGATATACGTAAGAGATATGAGCCCATACGGATTTGATGGTGCAATAAGAGTGAGCATAGGNAAAAAACAAGAAGTAGAGATATTTTCTGATTTTTTCAGAAAAATCTTTTTTAAATCTAAAAATGTATAAAATATAAGTTTATGTTAGCACTACAAAACAAAAATATGCACTCTATAAACAATTTTATTAATTTTACAAATTATTGAATATTTTTTCAAGGGGAGAGAAATTTATGGCAAAAAAAGAAAGAAAAATAAAGATAAAAGAAATAAAAAAAGAAAAAGNGACAGTAAAAGATACAGAAATAAAAAAAGCGAAAGGGAGTAAGAGTAATTTATCACGGACAACAAAAATCACTCATAAATCAGAAAATAATAAAGTATCAAACAAAGAGAAAATACAGAAAAAAGAATCAAGAAAAAAAGAAGAGAACGGAAAAGAAGAGCAGAAGAAGCTTTTATCAAAGGCAGAGGACATAATAGATCAAATACTATCAAAAGGGATATTAGGAACCAGAAGGAAAACATCGGAAGAAGTAAAAAAAATAGATATAGGAAAAGAAAAGACAGATAACTCCAACAAAACGCCATTTGCCTATTTGCTAAAAGAGGTTTCAAAATATCCTCTTCTCTCACCAGAGGAAGAAAAAAGGCTTGCCAGAAGATTCAGAAAATATAAAGATAGAGAAGCCGCAAAAAAACTTGCTATCGCGAACTTACGATTCGTAATAAAAATAGCTCTCGAGTATAAAAATTGGGGTATTCCAGTTGAAGATTTAGTATCAGAAGGTATAATAGGATTACTCTTCGCAATAAAGAAATTCGACCCAGATAAAGGAGTGAAATTCATCTCCTACGCTTCCTACTGGATAAAAGCTTTTATACACAACTACATTCTCTCCAACTTCTCTATAATAAAACTCGGAACAACCCAAGATGAAAGAAGAATATTCGCAAACATATTCAAAATAAAAGATGAAACGAGAGAAGAAGACATACAAAAACAAGCTCAAAGACTAAATGTAGATGAAGAAAAAATAAAACTTATGGATGCAAGGGTAAGGTCAAGAGATGTATCACTTGATAGCCCACAAGATGATGAAGGGAGCCTAAAACTTGCAGACATACTCAGAGCGGAAGAGACATTTGATCCACTCNACAAGGTCGAGATGGAAGATGCAAGAGAATTTATATATAGGAGACTAAATGATGCTTTCCTACATCTTACATCACAAGAAAAACAAGTAATACAGCAGAGATATCTTAACCCAAAACCAAAAACGCTAAAAGAACTATCAGATGAACTTAGAATATCAAAAGAAAGAATAAGACAAGTAGAAAAAAGAGCTTTCCAAAAGCTCAGAACAGCTCTCTCTCAGTATGCACAAACCTTCAGAATAGACATGCTCAAAGATAAAATAAGGAGAAAAAGAAGAACAAAGGAAGAAATGGAACTCGCAAAAATGATAGAAAAACAAACAAAAAAAAGAAAGAAAAGGAAAAAAAGAAGAATAACTAAAGTTGAACCAGAAAGAACAGAATTCTTTGACCTACGTGAAATGTAATCAATCAAGAAATAGCAAATAACAAGTATTAAAAAAAAAGAACGAACGTAAGTATATCTAAATAGGATGGGAATTTTAATCAGTATTCTTGAAAGTAAACCTCATAAATTTCATCAGGAGAAACAAGATTATACCTGAAAGATTTTCCAGAAATATCAGGAGTTTTAGGGACACCTATCGCTATTCTTTTTCCAAGTCTCTCCATTTTAGCGACANCATTACCCATAACCACATTCATAAATTCATAAACNGCATCTTTTCTCAATTGATTTGAATCTGGAAGTCCGTATTCTCTCACTAAAAGTTCTCCTAACCTTTCAGGGGAGGAAAAAACAACTTTCATCCTCACATCCCCTGAAACATCAACCTGAACGTCAAAGTTCCTCAATGGTTTATATTCTTCAAAGGAAAAATCTCCAAACTTAACATTAATATCAACAGTTCTCAAAAGAAATTTTTTTATAAGATCTACAACGATATTTATAAAATCTCTTTCTTTCACACCCTCAGGTAGATAGACCATCTCTGTCATATATAATCTCTGCTCCGCTTCAAACAATTTCAATTCTCTTTCGAGAGTCTCTCGTGTTATAAAGCCTTTTAAAACGAGAATATCACCCAAAAGCTTATGAGAGCTTCTTTGAATTCTTATGAGCTGCTCTACCTGTTCTGGTTTGAGATAACCAAGCCTTACAGCAGCCTCCCCAAACCTAATTTCTTCCCTTTTTTGTAATCTTCTTATTTCTTCAACCTGCTCAGGTGTGAGATATCCGAGCCTAATTGCATGCTCGCCTAATTTCAGGTTTGTTTTTTTTTGTTCCTCAAGGGCTTCAAAAAGCTGTTCCTTAGTAATTACTCCCCTTTCAACTAAAAAAGCTCCAAAAAACTTTACTCCCATTTATTTACCTCCCTATCATATTTTCCTTTCTTCCATTCTTTATATTTTTCTTATAATTTTTCCAAAATGTATATTTTTCTTATAATCTTTCCAAAATGTTTCTTATTTCTTTTTCGTTGAAAGGTTTTGAAATTATAGCTTTTGCTCCAAATTTCAGAGCCTCCTCTGCTTTCTCAGCAGCTCCTCCAAGCGAAGAGATCATAACAACTTTTGCGTTTTTATCCATATTCATTATAGCCCTCAGCGTCTGAAGCCCATCCATATTAGGCATAAGTATATCTAAAAAGACCACATCAGGAGCTAAATCTTTATATTTTTTTATTCCTTCCATACCATCCTTTGCGTGTCCAACAACTTCTGCTATTCCTGTCTTATCAACTATGCTTTTGAGCTGTTCATAAGTAAAAATGCTGTCATCTACTATAAGAACTCTTTTTTTCCCTTCCATAGCTATAAAACTATTTTATTTCAAAAATAATTTTATTTCCAAAAATAATAAAAACCTTTCTTAAAATCATCTGCCTTCTCTACCGGGCTACCTTTTTTCATTTTTCTTTTCCTCTTCTTTTCTTTTTCTTTTTTTCCTCTTTCCTCTTATTTTTTTCTTTCTTTTTCTTATCTTACCTTTTTCTCTTTTTTTATATTTTACTTTTTAGCTTCTTTTTTAGCTTCCTTCCTTCATTTTTCACCTACCCTTTTAGAGGGTACGAGGAAAGGAATAATAAATTATTTTATTTTTTTATTTATTTATCAATTCTATCTTTCTATTATCAATTTTATCTTTCTATCTTTATAATTAAAAAATAGTTTGCAAATTTTCAAAAATTTTTAGCAACAATAGACTATTGATTTTTCTTTTTTTCAAGTTTTCTTAATAAAAAAGTAAAAAACAAAAAATACATCACAAAATAAAAATTCACCTTTCAGATTTTTCAGTTTCAGGCTTACGCTTGAAGGATTTAGCAATATAAACGTTATCCTTAATAATAGATTCGGCTACTTTTTCTTTTACTCTTTCCAAAAGCTCCTCCCGAACAATAGAAATATTTTGCGGAGCTTCTATACCTATCTTCACACTTCTTCCCTCAACTCCAACAACTTGCACAATTATATTTTCTCCTATAATTATTCTCTCCCCTACCTTCCTTTTCAAAACCAGCATAGAAGTCCCTTTCTCCTAATAATAAAATTTAAAAATTTTAGATAAAATTTAAAACCAAAACTAAAAATCCCTGCCTTATACCTACTCTCTTTTTCTTTACACTCTTTGATAGCCTTTCTAATCGATTTTCCTTCCTAAATATTCCTTTCAGAGGAAGAAAATAAAGAAAAGTAAAAGTAAATGAGCTTTTATAATTTCAGGATAATTCAGAATTTATGATATTTTTTGGAAAACAACAGATTTTCCATCGTAATCAACTACAACCTCCTCTCCCTCTGAAATTTCACCTTTTATGAATTTTAGTGATAGCTCATCTAATATGTATTTTTGAATTGCACGCCTTAGAGGTCTTGCTCCAAAAGATGGATCATACCCGACATCAGCGATGAAATTTTTGAGAGAGTCAGTAAAAGAAAATTTTATCCTGCGATCCTCTGCTCTCGCTCTTACTTTGTCAAGTTCAAGCTCAACTATTTTGAGAAGCATTTGCCTATCGATTGGTTTAAAAATCACTATCTCGTCTATTCTGTTTATAAATTCAGGTCTAAAATAAGACAAAAGAAGATTTCTTATTTTTGATTTAGCAACATCAAAACTCTCACGCATTATAATATCGCTACCAAGATTAGATGTCATAATTATAACAGTGTTCCTGAAATCAACAGTTCTTCCTTTTGAGTCTGTAAGGCGACCGTCATCAAGAACTTGCAGAAGGACGTTAAAAACTTCTGGATGGGCCTTTTCAACCTCATCAAAAAGTATAACAGAAAAAGGTTTTCTCCTCACAGCTTCCGTGAGTTGTCCACCCTCCTCGTATCCGACGTATCCCGGTGGAGCTCCGATAAGACGAGCAACAGAATGTTTTTCCATGTATTCTGACATATCAATTCTTATAAGAGCATTTTCATCTCCAAAGAGAAATTCGGCAAGAGCTTTGGCGGTCAGAGTTTTACCGACACCAGTGGGTCCTAAAAATAAAAATGAACCGATAGGTCTTTTTGGATCTGAAAAGCCAGCTCTGGCTCTTCTTATTGTGTTCGCAATCAAAGAAATCGCTTCATCCTGTCCAACAACTTTTCTTGACAAAAACTCCTCCATCCTTGCTAACTTTTCTACTTCTTCCTCTTTCATCCTTTCAACTGGAATCCCTGTCATTTTTGCAACGAGCCTCATGATATCATCTTCCGTCACTTGGTCAGAGATTAGTTTGTCTTTTATATTTTCCCACTCCGCATTAAGCTTTTCAAGTTCTCGCTTTAAATTTGGGATTTCTCCATATGTTATTCTTGCTGCTTTTTCGTAATCTCCCAAACGAGTTGCCTTTTCCGCCTCATATTCAATTTCAGATATTTTATCTTTCAACTCTCTTATTCTTTCGAGAAGTTTCCTTTCATTATCCCACTTTGCTCTGAGTTCAGAAAGTTTTGCTCTCAACTCAGCTAATTTATCTTCTATATCTTTTATTTTCCTTTCTATTTCTTGCTTTTCTCTTGGAGAAGCTGTGGAAAGCTCCATATTAAGGGCTTGCTTTTCAACTTCAAGTTCAGATATTTTCTTTTCAAGATCATAAATTGGGGCTGGTAAGCTTTCAATTTGCATTCTCAAAGAACTCGCAGCCTGATCTATAAGGTCGATGGCTTTATCTGGCAGTTTCCTATCTTGAATATAACGAGCAGATAACTTTGCAGCTGCAACAATAGCTGAATCAGAAATCTTCACTCCGTGATGAACTTCATACTTTTGCTTCAATCCTCTCAGAATTGAAATTGTTTCCTCAACTGTTGGTTCTCTTACATAAATAGGTTGAAGACGTCTTTCAAGTGCCGGGTCTTTTTCTATGTATTTTCTGTATTCGTCAACTGTTGTTGCTCCTATCATTCTTATTTCTCCACGAGCGAGAGGAGGTTTTAGTATGTTTGCAGCATCAATNGCTTGCCCCTCNGCTCTCCCAGCCCCGATAAGATTATGAACCTCATCAATAAACAAAATTATCTCTCCATTGCTTTCTTGAACCTCCTTTAAAACAGATTTAAGTCTCTCCTCAAACTCACCTCTGTATTTTGCACCGGCGAGTAAAGATGTCATATCAAGCTGAAAAATTTTTTTTCCTTTTAGTGGTTCCGGAACATCNCCTTTCGCTATCTTNTGAGCAAGCCCCTCAACTATTGCCGTTTTTCCAACACCAGGATCACCTATAAGAACAGGATTATTCTTTGTTCTCCTCATAAGAACTTCAATTACTCTTCTTATTTCATCCTCACGACCTATCACAGGGTCAAGTTTTCCCTGAGATGCAAGGGCAGTCAAATCTCTTCCAAATCTTTCAAGTGATGAGCCTTCTGCTAAATCTTCTTCTTTACTTTCAACCTTTTTCCCTTTTCTCAAATCGAGAATGTATTTTTCGACTTCTGATGGGCTTATTCCTTCCTGCACGAAAACCCTCATAACGGGGTCATATTCAAGAACAGAAATGAAAAGATGTTCCGTTGATACATAGTTATCTCCAAGTCTGTTTGCAACATCTTCTGCACGAGACAAAACCTTCCTCATCGGAGGAGATATATAAATTTCAGAGGAATCTCCAAAAACTTTTGGAAGACGAGCAATTTCTGCGTCTAATCTTGATATAAGTCTTGAAGGGTCTTTTCCGAGGCCTTTTATTACACTTGACATAGGACTTTTCACAAGAACATATGCAAGATGTTCAGGAAAAACTTCACCATTTCCTCTTTTTCTTGCAACCTCAGCTGATTCCTCTATTATCTCTTGTGCGCGAGTTGTAAATTTATCAAAACGCATATTTTGAAATTTTAATTCAAATCATCCTTTAGAAAATTTTTTCACAACAATTCAAAAACGAGAGTTAATAAAAGAGAAGATAAAAGACGAAAACAAACCAACTATCGAGAAGTTAAAAAGATAAGTTGAAATCTAAGAAACTAAAAGTTCTAATACATCAAAGAATTCTTCAATTTTTCTGACTTTTTCACTTTCTTGAATTTCTTTTGTGGTAATAACAAACGTTCCATCTGTATCAACTTCTGCTATAGCCCTTCCTTTCTTTGGTGGCTTCTTGACAATAAGTCCCCATCCTCATCTAAAGTTATAAAAAATAAACTGCTGTCCTGTCTTTCTAAAATTTTTCCCCGCATTATCTCAAAACCTGATTCACTAACTTTATCAGAAATCGCTTCAAGAATAATTTTTTCTAATAATTTACCTTTGAAAGGTTTCCATGATTGTTCCACATCTTTGCCTTGTTTTTGAATTTCTTCACGATATATATTCTTAGCTTCATTCAAAATATCAGACAAATGTTTTATTCCCCTGATTTTAATTTGCTCTCTTATATATCTTTCAACAGATTCTATGCCAGTTTCATCTTTTGCTTTACCTTTCATAATAATTCCATTTGATTTTCAAATTCTTTATCTGATTCTTTATCTGCCCCTGCTTTTCATCGCCCGGCTTCCTAACGATGATAAGATACTTAAAACCTCTTAAATAAAAATTATGCTGTATCGCCTTACTATGCCAAAATGGTGTATTAGATGATTGATTTCTGCGAACCACACAAACAATATCAAGAGGTTCAAAGTATTTAGTCAATCGCTCATAAACTTTAAAGCCAACGGGTATAAAGATACCTTTTGCCCACTGGTCGCCGATTAACCAAGCAAGAACCTTTCCACTTTTCAGAACTCTATGACATTCAACCATAACTTTCTCAAGCTCATCAAAGAATTTTTCTTCAGTAGCTGGAATATGACCGATGTTGAGAGGGTGGTCATTCCTTCTTCTTTGCAAACATCAATTGTAGCTCCCATGTGGCAAACTGCTCCTTAGTGATAAACAAATCAAATGGTATATCTACAAGCTTTGGAACAAATACAACTTAACTGGGAAAGGAGAACGCAAATAAGAACTGTTCAGACTCACGTCAGGCTTGAAGTGGTAATGGCAACAGTTCAGATAAACGACTTGACCCCCTGGTAATGATAAAGGAAAAAATAAGGATAGGTATTACACATTCTCTTCTAAGGAAGCTCTCCAAGGGGGATTGGGAGAAGTATGGGAAGGTTAGTAGGTATATGATGTAGCATTTATGTGGGAGCATAAGGCATATTCGGTGGGTTTTCCGAACTGCCTCGCAGTAAAATCAAACGCTCAAAATCATACTATACCTTGGAAAGATAAATCAACAAAAGATAAGTCACAATTCCATTTTTCGTCCAAACAAAGCTACATATGAGGAATTTTCCTTATCTTACATACTGCTCATTTTTTTCGCAATGATTCAAAAATGAGAATTGAAGACATAAAAATAATGCAGGCAGAAAATAAGACAGTATCAAGAAAGAGAATATAAACAAATTTTTTACTCACAAATCTTGTAAGAGTTGGCAAAAAAATGTGCCCCAGAGAAGAAAGAAAAGTTAGAGCAATAATAAGTAATTTCAGATTTTTATGAAGACAAGTTATGGAAAAGAGAAAAGTAAGGATGAAAATAACGCTCGCCTGACTCCATGTGTGAAAATGCATAACTTCAAGAAAATGAACCAAAGATAAAGGAGGAAGCATCCCCTCCGGATCACCAAAGTAGTATTTTAGTGTGTTTTCAAACCCAACTCCTTTTTTACTTACGTGATATGCAAGGTTCACAAAAGGACCAAAAAGTCCATATAAAGCGAAGAAAAAAATAGGAAGTTTCACCACAAAAGGAAATTCACATATATCTAAAAACTTTCTTTTATTTTCTGAACTCATATATGAATTAATTCACCCCCTATTTTTCTTTTCTTTCATCTTTACTTTTAATCTTTACTTTACTTTTTAAACCCTTTTTTCTTTACTTTTTAAATTTATTTTTTATTCTCATTTTACTTTTCTCTTATGACTTTTCCTCCTGTGTTTTTGACAAAATGCTCGCATTTTTCCCATATCAAGCAGAGCGTAGACAATAGATCAGAAAATTCAGCACTTTCATTATGAATAACCGCAGTCTTCACTTTATTTCGCACAAATCTTTTTGAAATCGGGTCAAAAATCAAGCTATAATCTGAATTCGCGTCAGAAACAGAAACAGCTCCACGAATAGAAAACCTTCTATCAAAAATCTTAACTTCTCTTTCTTTTGAGAAGAAAAACGTAGACCACCCAAAATATATATCAAAATCGGAAAATCCTTGACTGAAAAGAAAAGCTTTCACAGCATCAACAACATATCCCTTCCAAATACCCCCAAGATCAGCTTTTCCGTCTGACCTCCAATATATATCAAAAAGGTTTATAAAATCTCTCAAAAGCTCGTATTTTTTTATGAGTGAAACTATTCTCTGAGACTTTGAGTCAGAAAAATAAAAATCTTCAAATTCAGAGGAAATTTCAGAAATAAAAGAGTTAAGTTCATCCAACTTGGAGAACCTTCCCTGAAAATCATATATATCAACACAAAGATAGGAATCTCCAACAAGATAACACTTCGAGAAAATTGAAGGCAAAGAAGAGAGAGAAGAGTGGGATATGGATGAAGAAGGATAAAAAGCACCTTTTTTTGTTTTTATTTTCACGAAGCCCGTATCAATTCCACGTGATATAGCAAGAGCTTTTTTAACAACACGAGTTGTAGCCCAAGCAGACAAAGTAGCCCCCTTTATATTCCTTATATCTTTTCCAACAGAAACCGGGTCTTTTTCTGATTTGCCAAAAAATTGTTTCAAAAACATCTTAGACCTTATCTCTCCTCCTCTGGTCTCCCTATATACAAGAACATCAATGTAAGAAATTTCCGGTAAATCTTTCTCCCGTGATATACACACAAGAAAAGTAATTGGCATCTCTTTTCCTATTTCATTCAAGATTGCACAGAAACCAGCTATTTTTTGTGGGTCCTGAGTATCACGAACCAGTGTAGCCTCAAAAATCCTTTCATCAACAGAAGGTTTTACAGGATGCAAAAACGATAGGAATTTATCACTATCAGATATTTCAAGTTCAGCGTATTCAAAAAGAGAGGATGTAGGGAAGACGCTCCGTGCTACATCCATCATTTTCTTTTCAAAGGAAAGCGTCTCCCCCAAAAGAATATATGTTACCAAAAGTGAAAGCATAGATTACTTTTAATCGTTAATCAGAGCCCAAAAGCAAATCCCAAAAGAAAAACATTCTGAACAGGCTTATCTTTCTGCTTTGTCAGCTCATAAGACACAGAAAAAACCCAAGTATCAGTAGGTCTATAAGCTAAACCCGGAGTTATCCTGAAAACGAAATCAGACTTCGTTTTTAATTCTGTTTCCCCCTTTTCTATTTCAATTCCTGACACCAGTCCAGAAAACGAGACGATCTCAGGGCGTAAGAATAAAACAAACTTTGAAGAATCGTCAATATATAGCGGAGTATTTTTGAGAAAAGAAGGGAAAAACTTTAGTCTTATAAGAAGCCAACCGCCGTGCTTTATATCAGCAAGAACATCCTTTTTGACAGTCATCTCAAGCTCAATCTCAGTGTTTCCCTTAACTTTAACACCCGTTGCTCCTTCCGTAAATAACACCTCAACCTCTTTGTTATATATTCTTCTTCCAATCTCGTTTATCACGCTACCAAGTTTTCCGAACTGAGTATAAGCATATTCACCTTCTATATCTAAAAACGGAAGGATTTCTGATTTGAAGTCAAAAGCAGCAGTCCAAACATTAGCAGAAGGTAAGAAAGATGGAGTATATCTTCCAAAATACCCTGAGATTCCTATTTCATGCCCAAGAGCGGGAGAGAAAAAGAACCTTCCAGTCAAAGCCTTTTCTTTCTTTGAGTCCAAAGCAAAGTTCCCAAAGCGAGGTTTTATAACTCCCTCAACTTTGAGCATGTTGTGATGAGACTCATCTGCCTGTTCATGCTGAGAAAGATAGAACTCAATATCATGTTCCAAGGTCACACCATTTACCACATATAATTCATATCCTGCAAGAGAATTTCCAACATCAAAATTACCGGTAAAACCCAGACCAATTTCGGTCCAAGCGGTTTTTTCTGGTAGAACAGTTCTATCTCTTACAGATAGAGGTCTTCTTGCTGGTTCCCACAGATCATCATCGTGCAGAATATTGTATCTACCAACTGGGGTCAAGATTGCTCCGATTCTGAAACGCAGGGGCCTTGCATATTCAAACTCTCCCCACATCTGCTCAAGCTTTATTTCCGACCCACGAGAACCTTCAATTTCTGTTTTCATCTCAATAGGTTTATCTTTTTGTGGAGATAAGTTCTCTTGAAGTTCGAGGAGTCCGAACCTTTCAAACTCAAGTTCTGTATAGAACCTAAGTTTTTCCTTTACCGTAGCAGAGAAAGTAGGAACTATTCTTCGTAGTGTGAATGTTGTTGTATCTTTTGAGATTTCAAGGCGAGTTGAGCCATAGGCTCCAACTGCTATTCCTCCTTCTCTTTCATAGGCAAAAGATAGTTTTACAAATAAAATAGAATGAATCAGAAATAAAGATAAGAAGGGTGATAATAATAAGAATCCTGATTTTGATATTGATAGTAAGGCGGTGGATTTTTTGATACAATTTGAGTTCAGCGCTTGCGAGTTGCCTTTTTTATTTCTTTTTGTTTTTTCTTTCTGTGTGGTATTTTTATTTTTCATTTTTTAACCTCCAATTTTTATGATAATGAAAATCATTTTCAATTTCTCAATTTTCAAAAAAATTTTTATTTTTGAGCCAATTATAAATGTTTCCCTTAATCCCACTTTTGATATTATGATCTTACTAAATGAAAATTATTATCAATTAGTTCTCAAAAGTATATTTACCCTTTCTAAAATCACAAATTACCAAAAATTTTCTTTCTGAACAAAAATGAATTGTATGGAAATAATTCAAAGAGACGAGGAAACCATAAAGAAAGTAAAAGATATAAGCATATTTAGGTTCATACCCCAAGAT
Organism: Candidatus Calescibacterium nevadense OTU 1; assembly: GCA_000494225.1. GTDB lineage: Bacteria > Calescibacteriota > Calescibacteriia > Calescibacteriales > Calescibacteriaceae > Calescibacterium > Calescibacterium nevadense. The sequence continues at coordinate 7,713 of AWOA01000001.1, read as the reverse complement.
GAGTTCAAAAATTGCCAAAATTACATTAACATCATAAGGTTCAAAAAAGGAGAAGATATAATAAGGCAAGGCGAAATAACCGGTGGAATTTTCATCGTACTTGAAGGTAAAGTATCAGTAATAAGGGATTCAGTAAAATTAGCAGAACTTGAAAAGGGAGAAATTTTTGGTGAGGGAGAAATTTTATTTGGAAGGCCAGCTTCTGCAACGATAAAAGCAGAAGAAGATGGAACCCAAGTGGCATACATAATCAGAGGAGCTCTTGAAGCACTTGAAAAATCTGCACCAAGATTTACAACGATTTTTTACAAAACAATCGCAAGGATTCTTATGGAAAGACTCATCAACCTTGATACAGAGTATGTGAATATAGTGTCAAAACTTAAAAATGCAGAAGAGGCACAAAAAATCAAGCAACTTAGAGAAAAAATTTTTAAAACACCCTGACTAACTAAAATCTCAATCAATCAAAAAACAAAATAATAACAAACAAAAAAAAGAAAATTGAATAAATCAAATGTGAACCAAAATTCCCTAATAAAAAATAAAATGATAGAGATATTTGTTGCTACACAAAATAAACACAAGCAGAAAGAAATAAAAGATATACTGAAAATAATATCAAAAGATATAAAGAGAGAAATAATACCGGTTTTCCCATCAGAAAAGGAGAAAGTGCCAGAAGAAGGAAAAACTTATTTTGAAAATGCATTTTCGAAGGCAATATGGTGGATTGAAAATAAAAAAGTAAATATACCTGTCTTATCAGAAGATTCAGGACTTGAAATCTTTGCACTTGGAAAATACCCAGGAGTGATGTCATCTCTTATACCTCACAAAGACGCGACAGATAAAGATAGATGCTTATTTATACTACAAAAAATGAAAGGAATATCTAAAAGAGATGCAAGATATGTGTCTTGGGTTGTTCTGATTTTACCTCAGGAAAATTATTGGATAGCAGATTATGGAGAAACCTACGGAATAATAATAGATGAAATTAGAGGAGAAAATGGATTTGGCTACGATCCTATATTTTTCTCAACGGAGCTACAAAAAACTTTCGGAGAAGCTAACCAAGAAGAAAAAAATCTTGTATCCCACAGGATGAGAGCTATATCAAAATTCAAAAAAGTTTTTGAGAAATTATAATTGATTGAGAAATTATAAAAAAAATTCGAAATTTGCAAAAACAAAAAATGAAAGTAAGGACTTTTGTAGGAATCAAAATTCCTCAAGAGCTATCATCAAAAATATTCAAATTCAGTTCAGAAAAGCTCAAAAATATAAAAGGGAAAATAAAACTTGTAGAAGAACAAAACCTACACATAACTTTGCTGTTTTTAGGCGAAATAGAGCAAAATAAAATCAGTGAAATAATAGATGAACTTAAAAAAATAAAACACGAGAGATTTTCAATAAAAATAAAGGGTTTGGGATTTTTCCCGTCTCACGAACTTCCAAGAGTAATCTGGTTAGGTTCTGAAAGCCCCCAGATAACGAACTTATATGATAAAATAAAAAACAAGCTTAAAATATTTGTTCAAAAAGATGATTCAAAATCATTTGTTTCACACATAACGATAGCCAGAGTTAAATCTCACATTTCACCTGCAGAAACCAAAAAACTCTTGGACGAAAACGGACAATTAGAATTTGGAGAATTTGAGGTAAAAGAATTTCATCTTTTTGAAAGCAAACTTACTCCTCATGGACCGATATACAAAATAATAGAGTCTTTCAAATTGGAATAAAAATCTATATCAAAGATGTCAAAAAAGAAATTTTTTATCTTTCCCATTTGAGCGTATTTTCTAATATTGTGTAAAAAATTGCGATATTCTTTAACCCAGATATAGAAGATATAAATCCACAAGCAGAATTTAACTTTTCAAAATCTGTATCAAATCTATAAAGATGTATGTAATCTGCATTTGAAGCTCTGGCAGTCTCTGAATCTACGAAACTATCTCCAACAACGAAAACTTCATCTCTTTCGAGTCCTAAATTCTCAAGAACAAAATCAATAACTTTTGGGTTTGGTTTAAGCACCACTTTATCTTTATCTAAAATATCACCCTCTCCCAAAACTAAATCTACAAGGTCATGAATTTTAAAATGTAAAATCAGTTCTCTCAAAATATCTCCTTTCTTGTTAGAAAGTATAGCTATTTTATAGTTTAGCTTTTTGAGGAATTCAAATGTTTCTTTTACTCCGGGAGCAAGAAAAGTTTTTTTCAAAAAAACTTTCCTATATCTTTCCCGAAAAATTTCAACAGCTTTTTCAGCTTTATCTTCTCCCAAAGTCAATCTGAAACAATCATAAAGAGGTAGTCCTATCAATTTTTCAATACCAGCTGGTATATCAATTCCAAACTTCCTGAAAGTATATTTGAATGAATCTAAAATCCCCTCATATGACCATCCAATAGTACCATCAAAATCTACTATGAATCCCTTGAGTTTTTTTCTCAAAACTCTGAGAATATCGTGAAAGCTTTCAAATTGAAAAAAGTCAAGACCTTTGATGAAACATATTTGCTTGAGGCGAGATTTTGCAAAGACTACTTCTGCCTCTTCAACTGCACACCTATCTGAAATTCCATTTCCTATGAAAACACGGAAAAAATTATTGTTTTTTTTCATCACTTTCAGCTTACATGTGGCACACAGGGAGCAAAAATCACTCCCGTTTTGAAAAGAGAAATCAAAAATTTTCTTTTCCTCATCATACACAAGATCGGAAGCATAAAAGTTTAGATTCAGATTAAATTTTTCCAAAAGTTCTTGTATGTAAAAAGAGAAACCATCAGACAAAATCTGAATATCAACGGAGTTTCTTCGTAAAAATTCAATAAAGTCTAAAAATCCATCCTCAACCTCTATAAATTCACGAACAAATTTTTTCATATCATCCAAAGTTCCTTTTAGCTTACCTTTCACAAGTTTATAAATATCCTTTGACCCTATATTTCCTCCAACGATTGTTCTCAAAGAATTCCTCCATTCTTTGTTCGTGAATTTATCAAGAACTGCAATTGAGACATCCTTTTTTGTTATTGTACCGTCAAAATCGCAGAAAAATGAAATCTTTTCTTTACTATCGAAAATATTCTCATATTTCAAGCTTATTCTTTCCAATATAAATTCTGTGTATTTAGAACTTATAAATTTTTCGTCAGATCCTGCAAAATCTCCCGATATATCTTTGTTAGAAATCATCATACTTTTTGATTTTGGAGATGAGTATGCTAGTAAAAGTCCGACAGCGAGACTTTCAAGACTATCTAAAATCAAAAATTTTCCTTCGCACATAAGTTCAATGGCTCTCGTAAGAGCTGAAATCATATTTTTAGTCGAAATATGCAATAAAGACGAAAAAGGAAATCTATAATTCGTTCCTAAAATAAAAGCAAGGTCATATGATGTCCCATGTTTTTTAAATTGAAATTTTCCCAAATTTTCATAAAGCCTAATCCCAGTTATCATTTCAACCCAAAGGGAAAATAAAAACTTGTAAATCTCGTTGTGTGATCTTATAATAAAAGCTCCTTTTCTTTTCCGCTTATAGCTTACCTTTATTGAATTTATAATATCAGAAAATAGTTTTTCATTTTCAAGTTCAAAACTTGTTCCAAAAAAATCAAATATCAACCCTCTCAACTTATCTGAAAAAACAAAGTCAACATTCCCATCTACGGTAATTATGTCTTTTCTTCTAAATTTAAAAGAACCAGATTTTTGTTCCACGCAAAATTTAGAAATTATATCAGATATAAAAGCTTCAATTTTTCCTTCATCCATCCTTTGATTTTAAAAATGATTTTAAAATGATTTTTTCTACATAGTGTTTGGCCAGAAATTCCAGCCTCCCTAAGTCAAATCCTAAATTCATAACCCAAAACACAACAGGTAATAAAAAAAGGACCTGAACTTCTCCTGACGACGATATAACCTCTTTAATCTGATATTCAAATTTCTTTTTCAATTTCAAAAAGTAGAATAGATAAAAAGTGAAGAGAAAAACAGGAGAAAAAAAGGGAAAGATGAGAGAAAGAAAAACAGGGAAAAAAAGCTTTGGGATAAAAAAAGATGTCATTTGAACCTTATGTCTTACAAAAATATCAGCTCTACCCTTCCCGTACCTTCTCATCCACCTGAAAATTTCAGACAAAGTATCACGAGTCGGATGATAAGACACGGCATATGGGTTAAATAAGAATTTAACATGTGGAAATCTTTTTTTTAACCTTATAGATATATCCATGTCTTCACATCCCCACTTTAAGGTTTCATCAAATTTCACATCTGAAAAGAAACTTTTCCTCAAAGCACAAAAACCGGTATGGAAAAAATCGATCTCAGATATATCATTATAATGCTGCACAAGATTATATCCGCCACCGGGATGCAAAATTATAGCTTGAGACTTACCGATTACGCTGTGGAAAAAACGTGGTAAAACGGCTGCTGAAACTGCGGAAATACTTTCATCTTGAAGCAAGGTAATGACCAATTTCTCAACACTACCCTTCTCAATCTCCATATCGTCATCAACAAAAACTACGATTTCAGAACTTGCAGAAGATAAACCAACATTCCTCTGAGATGACCAATTAGAAGATGAACAATCTGTAAAAACAATTCGAGTTCTCGGGAATCCCTTGATTAATTTTTCTATCTCCCGAGATAAACCGCCACAGTCAGAAACAACAAAGATATACTCCGCATAACTTGGGAACGCATTAAAAACAGAGCTCAAAGTTTTTGAGATTTTAGATAACTCCTGATAAGATGAAATTTTAGTTATTGTTACAAAGGATATAGGAGGCAAATTATTCATTTGTGATGAATTATTTAATTTTATGTCGAATTATTATTTCTTAATTCTTTATTATTATTCAAGACTATTTTTTAGAAACATCAATTTCAAGCGGAATAGGATTTGTTATACAATATACAGCCGGACATCTTTTCATTGCGATTTCTTTCACAAGATTTATTTTTTCTTCTGGTTCATCTGACTTTACTTCAATTGTCATTTTTATTTTCTCTACTACTGGGTCGTCAGAAAGTCCGAGCGGTCTTTTCAGATTAACTTCGTTTTCTGCTGTGACTTCTAACGAATCAATTTTGAGATTGTGTTCTGCTGCAATGGCAGCGAATGTGCCAAGAAAACATGATGCCATACCGAAAAGGCAAAATTGTATTGGATTTGGAGCTCTACCACCCCCACCAGCAAAAGGTGCTCCATCACACTCTAATTTTATTTTGCCCTTCGGGAATTGAAGTTCAGAAAACATTTGAGGCGAGTTTTCATCAAAGTTCCAAATAACCTTAACCTTCATTTCTCTCCTAAGAAGCGTTTCATCCTTCTTTGCATCTTCAATAAACTTACTTACAGATTTAAGATCCACATTCTTCATAGTAGAAAAGATAAAAGAAAAATGCAAAATCTGTACTTCTTACAAAAAATCTTAGATACTTTAACTATAATTATTTTTTTAAATTAACTATTATTTTTTTTTTAAATTAACTATTATTTTTTGATTTGCATTCTCAGATTTTCATACCAGGATTGTATTTCTTGCTCTGACATTTTTGTTCTAAGTTGAGTCAACCACTCTGCAAGCTCATCAAGTTCCTCTTCGCTTCCTTTCCATTTTACTTTGTGCTTCTTTCCTTTCTCGTTATTTATTTCCTTTTTCAGCCATTTTTTTATCCAATCTTTATCTCTTCTCAAACCAACATCTGAATGATCCTTTATCTTTTTATTTTCAAGCAAAGACTTTTCCAGAGGCTTTATATCTTCTGATTTTACGGAGTGACATTTTATACATCTTTGCTCTATAAAAATCTGTTTTGGATCGGCAAAACTAAAAGAAGTTGATGATAAAAAAAGATAAAAAAAGAAAAAGAAAGAAAAAAGAAAGAAACCTTTAATCTTTACTCTTTCATTAATTTTTCTCATCTGAGTTTTTATTTTCTGAATCGCAAAATTCAGTTTTCTTTTCCACAGCATTTTTTTGTATTTTTTACCAGAACCACAGGGACAAGGGTCATTTCTTCCGACTTTCATCCCACGAACATAAGGAGAAGATGATGAATAGGAAGCAGAAACAGGAGAAGGAGCAGTAGGAGAAGCAATTTCAACTCCTCCCGCATATACTGATACCCCACTCGATATATGTTCCAATTTTTGGACTCTCATATTTCTTTGAGAGCGCCTTACCATATTGTTCCATGCAATATTTAAATCTTCCTCTTCTTTACTTTCTTCCTCCAATCTGAAAGCGAATAGTTTAGATAAAGCAGATTTTCTGAATTTTGACATCATATCAAGGAAAAGGAAAAAACCTTCCTTTTTATATTCAACGAGCGGATCAAGATGGCCGTATCCTCTCATTCCGACTGCCTCCCTTAATTGGTCCATAGCGTAAAGATGCCTTCTCCACATAGTATCAAGCGTGCTAAGTAGAAGGAAACCTTCTATCTTACGAGCTATATTTTCTTCTATTGAAGATATCTTTTCCTCGTATTTCTCTATCAATAATCTTTCAAGATAGTCTTTTAGGTTTTCTATATCTGATACATCAGAAAATTCAGGGAAAGGTATATTGAATATACTTTCAAATTCTTTTGCAAGACCATCTATATCGGTTTCTCCCTTTTTCGGGATATACTTTTCAAATAGACTCTCAATTTCCTCACGAATAGTAGAATAAATTATTTCTCTTATACTATCACTTTCAAGTATTTTTCTTCTGAGCGAATAGACTGTAATCCTTTGCTTATTCATAACATCATCATATTCAAGTAGGTGTTTTCTTATTTCGAAGTTATAAGCTTCAACTCTTCTTTGAGCATTCTCTATTGCTTTTGTGACCCACCTGTGTTGTATCGGCTCCCCTCTTTTCATCCCGAACCTCTGCATAAGCGGAGCTATTCTATCTGAGCCAAAAATACGCATAAGATCATCCTCTAATGAGACGTAAAATCGTGAAGAACCGGGGTCTCCTTGTCGCCCCGCCCTTCCTCTTAACTGATTATCAATTCTTCTTGATTCGTGTCTTTCAGTTCCTATTATATGTAGTCCGCCAAGCTCAACAACTTTTTTTCTCTCTTCCCTACAAATTTGCTCATACTTTTTAAGTGCTTTTTCATACTCTTCCGGAGAAGCCTCCCATCCAACTTCCTGCCTTGCGAGCATTTCAGGGTTCCCACCGAGTATTATATCAACTCCCCTTCCTGCCATATTTGTAGCAACAGTTACAGCCCCAACCCTTCCAGCTTGCGCTATTATGTAAGCTTCCCTTTCATGGTTCTTTGCATTCAGGACTTGATGAGGAATTCCCTTCCTTTTGAGCATCTCAGATAATTTTTCATTCTTCTCTATTGAGGTTGTACCAACGAGAACTGGTCTGCCTATCTTCCAGCAATCCTCTATTTCTTTGATGACCGCATCAAATTTTTCTTCTTGAGTAAGATAAACAACATCATCATAATCAATTCTTATCATAGGTTTATGAGTTGGTATAACGACNACATCAAGATTATATATTTCCTTGAATTCAGCAGCTTCTGTTTCAGCTGTTCCAGTCATACCTGCGAGCTTTTTATACATCCTAAAAAAGTTCTGGAAGGAAATCGAAGCAAGAGTTTGAGTTTCGGCCTCTATTTTCAATCCTTCCTTAGCTTCTATTGCTTGATGAA